>CALZAJ010000167.1 GCA_945613785.1 uncultured Verrucomicrobiota bacterium
AGACGGGCATCCCGTCCTGCGCTGGAGCGGCGACTCGGTCGTCGTTGGCGGCGTGGAGCGCCGCGTTCCGCACATCGAAAGGTTTTTGGTCGCAGGCACGGCTCCGCGTCGCGAAGACGCCCAGGTATTCGGATTTCGCACGTCGTATGCGTTTATGAACCGTTCCAGGTTCATCCGCCTTCATGATGTCCTGCGTGCACCGCATTGTGGCGGCGTCATCGTCGGCGAAGGCGATTCTGGCAAGAGCTGGTACGTCAACATGATGGAGCGGGATGGCGGCCTGACGTGTCCTGTTCGCGTGTTTCGCTTGCGAAATTACATCGGTGCTATTCGAGAACTGGTTCATGAGATCGAGAAGTGCAGTCCGCTGGCGGACGAGGCAAGCGACGGACTGACGGTCGTGTTCGACGGGCTGGACGAGAACCGGTCGGCTTGGTCGGTGTTGGCTGAAATCGTCGGGCGCTTTGCCAGGCCGAATCGACTGCGCGTCTGGGTGACGAGCCGAGTGTGCGACGCCTTGGACCGTCTGCGTGAAATGACGAGTCTGCCAGCCTATCACCTGGCCCCTTTTTCCGAAGACGAGGTCGAGGAATTGGTCTCCGGTGTCGGGGTGGACGGCAGGGCGTTTTATTCGGCAATCACATCTGGAGGCGTGTTGCCTCTGGCGTCCACGCCGGGCGGACTTGTGTCGTTGCTGAACGAATACGGCAGGGGGTCATTTGCATTTAGGGAAGACCACTCGTGTAGAAACCTGATGTTGAAGATCGTCACGGGCTATGTTCGTGAGTCACGTGACGGCCGCAAGGTTCCGGTCTTTGAAACGCAATTTGGCGATGACGAACTATTCGACTGCGTGGGATGGATCGCCACGGCAATGTGGCTGTCGCGCAAGCGTTGCATCGACCATGCCGAAGTTGGCGCGACTCCGGACGACGCCATTCGGTTTAGTCTCCTTTGTCGCGGACGGTATGGGCGCAAGATGATCCAGGCGCTCATGAATCGGCGCATCTTCGAACCTCTGACGGAGAATCTCACTCGTTTCGTGAGTGACGAGGTAATCGTGCCGTTTCTCGTGGCCAAATGGCTTGTCGACAATGCCGAGAAGATGATTCCCGTCCTTCTGCCGTCGGAACCGGAGATCGTAGACGAGGTGGGGCGCGTCCTGCGCTGGGTGGCGGCATTTCGTCCGAAGATGGCGCACGGCTGGCTGATGAAGGCGCCGTGCTTTTTCCTGGATTGCCACGATGCGGTGAGATCGTATGGTCTGGAGCGCTTTTACGCGCTTTTCGAACAGGAATGTCTCAAGGTCCAAGATTATCCCTATGAGCCCGGGATGTTCCTTGAGTGCGAGAGCATCACAAGCTTCTATGATCGCCTCGTCGGGCAGGACGATCTTGCGGCCGTCGCCGTTTCGCGGTTTGAGGCGAAGTCGGTTGACGCGCAAAAGGCAAGGTTGGCCGCATGCATCGTTCGGTACGTTGGAAGGTCTGGCGATTTTGGCGCATTGACCAGGGGCCTCGCAAGACATTGGCATGCATTTGACGTTCAAGATCGCTTTGAGATCATGAGCGAGATGCTTTTCATGCACGGCGACTGTCCCGAGCTGGAAGAGCTGAAACCCCATCTAGACGATCCCGAAGACGGATTCGAACAACGCGCAGCGCTTCTGGCGTTGCTGTGGCCGCAGCATCTGACCGTTTCCGAGCTTCTGACGTATCTTCGCCAGCTGGACCAGACGGTTGGCGTCTTGTTGTTCGACATCGAACTCGGATTTGCCCATCTGTGTGATGTGTTGAGGACGAAACTCGACCGCAAGTCGATCGTTCCCTGCCTTGAATGGGCGGCGGAATGGAGGGGCTTCGGTTCGGAACGGGTTTGCGACTTCATCGCCGAACGGCTTGTGTTGTCTGTTTTCATCGGTGCTTGGCGTTGGGCGACAGATCCGGAAATCGCACGTCTCTTGGCGCAAATCGTTGAGGCGCGTGCCGTCGGGGGGAGGGAAGAATTCTTTTCACTGCCAATCGAGGACGTCGGCTCGTCTATGGACGTGAAGTTCATTCGGCGCGACGTGACCGGGCGGATGGCCGTGTTCGAGGCCTATGCGCGCCAAGCGCGTCATGACTTGCGACGCTGCGCGGTACCTCAGTGTGGCGACGATCCGTTTGGGCCGTGTTACCTGGGCCTGGTGTATTGTGAAGACGGCGAGGCGCTGGAGGCGCTTCGCCGCAAATTGGACGACGAAGAGCCGGGCGGAATCGCGGCGCAGCGCGTTGAGTTTGCCCTGCAAGTCAACAAGTCACCCGAATTCACAATGGCGAGATGCCAGTCTGCGCCAACATGGTTCGTGCCACCAAGTGGAACGGCGCACGCGGAACCGGATTTGGCGAGGTCTGGTCTTGCCGACTTTCCTCCCGTCGACGACAGCGTGCTGAATCGACTGGCGGCGGAGCCGACGGTGCATCGTGAGACCGAGAACGCGGTCGGCTCGCCAAAGAAGACCGTCCGAAAGGTCCGTGTCAACAGGATGGTCAATGTAAACATACTTCGCGAAAAACTGAGGGAGCTGATTGTCGATTTGTTCAAGATAGAGGCGGAGCAGGATCGGCTCAAGATGCATGATGAATTCAGGATGGGCAAGACGTTGTCTGTCATTACAAAGATCAGGGAGGGTACGATCGGCGACCTCATTGAGCTTAAGAACCACAAGAACACGGGGAAAAGGCGTTGTCCTGACAAAATGTCGCAGATATTCTACAATGTTCTTGCGGATGCGGATGCGTTTACGGCATTCAGGGAGCATGTCAGGGACCAGAAAGGCCTGAGAGCGTTGCCGGTGATGACGGTTAATGAGTTGGAGCGGACGCTTCGTTGTTTCGAGGAGAGTCTGAAAGCGAAAGCCAAATTACAGATAAAACAGTCACTGTAATTTCTCCGCATCGGAGCCGAGATGCCGCGTCCCCCTGCAAAAGCGGGGACGCGGCGTTTTTTTGTCGCTTCGTTTTCGCTTTTATTGACCGGTCACTGTAATTTCGCGTCGTAGGTGGATCGCACAAGCGGTCCGCCTACGACAATGAAAAAGACAAATCAAATCAAAAGTTGGAGCGGCTTGTCCGCTGTCATCCCCGCAATCGCGTGGGAACACCTCGAAATCGAAGTCGGCAAGGTCAGCCGACGGTTTGCGCTCGACAAGGACGAGACCCTCGAACTCAGCCTTGAAATTCGCCGCCGCGTGCTGAAGGCCGTCGCCGATCGCTATGACCCGCGCAAGGGGAAGGTCTACACGTTCGTGCAGCGCATCGTGCACTATCGGCTCTGCAAGTGGATGAACGAGGAGTACCGCCGCCGCGAGGACTTCCGCCGGCTCGCCGTCGAGGAGGCGCGGCGCAAGGCCAAGCGGCAGCTGGCCAAGGTCTGGGGCCAGAACGACAGCGTCGACGACACGACCTGCGGCGACGACGAGCGCTGGGACCGCGGCGAACAGCTGCCAGTGATCTGTGCTAATGAGGAGACGCCGTGGGATCCTTCGGGCGAGCGGAGGCTTCTCGTCATCGCCTGCGTCCGTCAGACCGTCGGACGGATGAAGAAGGGCGAGTCCAAGTCGCTCCTGAACCTCTACCTGAAGTGCGAGACGCTGACCGAGGTCTATGAGCGCATGCGTGCCCGTCGTCGCAACGGACTCGGCACGGCGCGTTTTTACGGCGGGATGTGGCCGAAGGCCCGGCGGGATTTCATTCGCGAATGGACGGAGGTCGAAAAGTGTTTTGACCCCCTTGGGTAAAGAATTGGGTTGGAAAGGAGATTTTCACATGGACACGGCAAAACTCGAACTTGGCATCATCGGCGACTTCCTGACGGGGCACTTTGCCGCCCGCCCCTCCCCCCTTAAGGGGGAGGAGGGGCAGGGGCTGAAGCCCGAGCACTTCTCGGACCCCTCGGCCCGGGCCGCCTTCGAACTCCTCGTCGCGGCGGACACGACCGACGCCGCGGCGCTTCAGGGACTGCTCGTCCCGAAACTGGGCGTCGGCTTCTGCGAACGGGCGATGGCGGAGGCGAGC
>CALZAJ010000168.1 GCA_945613785.1 uncultured Verrucomicrobiota bacterium
CACGCGCTGGACCCCCTCCAGTCGCCACTTGGCGCCAAACGGATATTCGACCTTCCAGACGAAGAGCGACTGCTCGTCCGGACGCGTATTGATGCTGAAGGACTCGCAGGGACGTCCCGTGCGGACGATGAATCCGTCCGGCTTCGGCATCCTGACGCGCCACTCGACGCGCGTGTTCTCGCGGAGCTTCGGACCGGATCCCTTCTCCGGCTCCGCCGCGAATACGGTTGCGGCCGCCAGGCCGCAAAAGATCGTCATCATTTTCATCAGAACGCCACCTTTCCTTCCTTCAAACCGTCAGCCGAGGCTGTGAGTGTCACCGTGCCCTTCGCGCCCTTGTCGCGGCGGAGAATGACGACGGCCTTTCCCTTGTAGAGCGGATGCGAAGAGACGTCCTTGAACGAGTCGAGTCCGCGCGCGTTGCCATTACCGACGGCGAGGATTTTCGCGGGACCCGCAACCGCAAACGAGACACGGTTCTCGGCGCGCGGATCGCGCACGCCCTTCTCATCCATCACGTCGACCTGCACGAAGACGACGCTTTCACCATCGTCCGGAAGCGTCTTCGCCTCGGGCGTGAGACGCACTGCCGCGAGACTGCCGCACGTCCGCACGACGTCCGTGCCGACCTGCTGGCCGTCCCGGTAGGAGACGGCCTTCAGCTCGCCCGCCGCGAACGGCACGTCGAACCACATAAGTCGGTACTTGTCGCAGACGGCGTAGTAGGGATCGGTGAAGTTTCCGCCGCGCGCCTGGTTCGTCCCCTTCTTGCGGCGGCCGAGCGACTTGCCGTTCAGGAAAAGCTCCGCCTCGTCGCCCGAGGTGTAGACGAAGACCGGCACCTTTGCGCCCGACTCCCAGTTCCAGTGCTGCGGCACGAGATGCGTCGTCTCGGACTTCACATTCCAGTGCGAGCGGTAGAGGTAGTAGCGGTCCTTCGGGATGCCGCAGAGGTCGACGATGCCGAAGTAGGAGCTGCGCGACATGTTCTCGGACGTCGTCGACTTGTCCTTGGCGAAGCCCTCGTCGCCGAACATGCCGCGGGACCACGGCGTCGGCTCCCCGAGGTAGTCAAAGCCCGTCCAGACGAACTCGCCGCCCACGAAGCGGTCGCGTTCCATACGCGCAAACTCGACGTCCGGGATGTCGCTCCACGGCGCGGCGAGCGAATCATAAGAGTCGACCTCCTTCGTCTTCCAGTCGAAGGCAAAGAGGCGGCGCGTGGAGAAGCTCTTCACGTCCGCCGGAGCGCCCGTCGCATATTCGCCGTAGCCCGACAGCGCCGACGCGCTCTCGGAGTAGACGAGCGGCATAAACGGCTTGCGCGCATGCATCCGCTGGTAGAGCTCCGTGTAGTTCCAGCCCGTCAGGTCATAGCCGTCGTAGTTGCCGAGAGGAACGCCGTTCGTCCAGCTGCAGCCCATCGCCGTCGCCCGCGTCGGATCCGCCGCGCGGATCGTCCACGCGAAAAGCGCATTGCGCTCGGGCGTGTGTCCGTCGGGCGAGCCCCCGCCCCAGTTGTCCTTCTTGCAGTTGGCCGGCGGAATCTCGTTGCCCGTCGAGTAGCAGAAGACGGACGGATGATTGCGATCGCGGCGGACGAACGCCTCGAGGTTGCGGCAGACGTAGTCCTCGAGCTGCTGGTCGGGACGCCGTCCCGCCGTGCCATCCCACTTGTCGAAGCACTCGTCCCACACGAGGATGCCCATCTCGTCGCAGAGGTCGAGGAGCTGGGGCGCGGGGCAGTTGTGCGAGGTGCGGAGCGCGTTGACGCCCATGTCCTTGAGGATCTCGAGCTGGCGACGCGCGGCGGAACGGTTGAACGCCATGCCGAGCGGACCGAGGTCCGCGTGGTTGCAGACGCCCTGCAGCTGCACGCGGCGTCCGTTCAAGTGCAGTCCGTCCGTCGTCAGCTCGATCGTGCGGATGCCGTAGCGGAACTCCTGTCCGCGCAGTTCGCACGTGTAGAGGTACGGGTCGTCGACATCCCAGAGACGCGGCTTTCTGACCTTGAAATCCCACTGGTCGTCCGAGCCGTCGAAGTTCTTCCAGGTGACGGCGACGAGCGCCTCCTCGGGGGTGATGGACGGCGTACGGATGAAGACGGTCGTCGGGTCGGCATCCTCGGGACGGTACACGGCGAAGCGGACGTCGCGGTAGATGCCTGCGCCCGGGTACCAGCGGCTCTTGTGGTCGCGCGTGTCGGCCGTGACCTCGACAATGTTCTCGCCCTCCTTCAGCGCCTTCGTGATCTCGACGCGGAAGCCCATGTAGCCGTAGTCCCATCCGCCGACATCGACGCCGTTCACCTTCACCTTCGGCGAGGCCATTACGCCGTCGAACTCGAGGAACGCGCGCCGGCCCTTCTGCAGCGCCTCCGCGGCGAACGTGCGGCGATAATGTCCGACGCCGACCCACGGCAGCTTGCCGGTGTTCTCGTCACCGTCCTTCTTGAACGGGCCCTCGATCGCCCAGTCATGCGGCACCTCGACCGTGCGCCACGCCGCCTCACCCTCCTTGCGGAACTGCCATGCGCCGTTCAACGACTCGATGAGCGGCTTCGCCGAGAGGACCTGTCCGTCGGCGCGCAGACGCTTGCGGAGCGCCGGATAGGAAACATCCTGAACCGCGCACCCCTCGCGGATCGCAAGCGCCGCGGCGGTTCCCGCGACCTGTCCGAGCGCGAAGAACACGGGCTCCATGCGGATCGACCCGAACGCCATGTGCGATGCCGAGAGACAGACCGGCACGAAGAGGTTCCCGCATTCCGTGCGCTTCGGGACGATCGCGCCGTAGTCGATCGGATAGGGACTGCCGCCGTGAATCTGCACGTCGCCCTCGTTGTGCACGAACCCGTCCGCCCCGACGTGACGGCGCACGTTGTGCGAGTCCATCGTATAGGCCGCCATCGCGACAGGGCGCGCCGCCACGGCCTTGCCGCGGCAATGGTGCTCGGTCATCACGAAGTCTCCGACCATGCGCCGCGCCTCACGGACGTAGAGCTGGCTTTGCCAGCCGTCGCCGAGGCCGTCCGTGAACTCGTCCTTGCACGTGCCCCACTTTGAGACGGCTGCCCGCACATTCTCAGGCACGCGCGGATGGTTTGCGAGCGTCCACATGAGCCCGCGCTGGTAATCGAGATGCTCCCGCAGGATCTTCTCGCGCTCCGCGTAGCTTGCCTCAGGCCACGCCCAGTTGCGGCCGATGAAGTCCGTCGAGAAGCCGTCGCGGTTGTTCGTGTCCGTCTTGCGGTTCGGCATCTTCGAATTGATCCACGGCAACTTCCACGTGCAGTCGCCGTCAAAGGCGTTCGCGGACTTCGCCGCGAGATGGCGGAAGAGGAGTTCGTAATCGCGCTCATCGTAGTTCGCGGGCTTCTTGAACGGGATGCGGTTCTCGGGGACGTCCGTCAGGCACATCCGGAAGCAGTAGGCCTGCACGCGCCTGTCGCCGTCGCCGTCCTTCTCCTTCGGATCGTACGGCTCGACGTTCGGCAAGAGGCCCGACTTCGGATCACCCTTCTTCACATACGGATCGACGCCCTTCTCGATCTGGTGGTAGACCGCGTTCTTCTTCTGGATGCCGCTGATCGTCTCGCCGTAGAGCGCGTTCGCCTCACGTCCGACGTGATAGGAGACGCCCGCCGCGGCCATCAGGTCGCCTTCGTACGTCGCGTCGACGAACATCTTGCCGCGGTACTCGTTGCCGCTCAGCGTCTTGATGGACTTGATTCTCCCGTCTTCGACTTCGACTCCCGACTTCGACTGACGGTCGAGATATTCGCCGCGGCGAATGTCGAGACCGTCGCGTCTCTCCCAGCCCTCGAGGATCTTGAGCGCGGCGGACGGCTCGAAGGTCCACATCGAGTCGGCGCCCTTTGTGCCGGAGCACTGTCCGTCGGGCGCGTAGTCGAGCGCCGTCTCGCGCGTCCAGTTCCTCGGGTCGCGGTAGTAGGTCGCGACGTCGCGGTAGAAGTCAAGCGCGATTCCGCCGAAGGCGGACTTGTTGCCGATGTCCGTCTGGCCGAGGCCGCCCGTGGTGA
>CALZAJ010000169.1 GCA_945613785.1 uncultured Verrucomicrobiota bacterium
CTCAGCAGATAATGGGGAGAGGAGTCGTTCGGTTTCATTTGGACCCCTTTGCAGAAGCGAGGACAGCACGCTGGGCGGCAAGACGGGCACGAATCGTGTTTTTCGCGCGGCGGCAGTGCTGGGTCAACGGACGATACGCGGGACAGCTGAACGCGCAGGCGCCGCACTCGATGCAGCTCATCACGTGAAGCGACTCGGCCTCGGCGATGTCGTCCGACTCAACCGCCTTGCCGATCTCGGCGACATCAAGATTCATCGGACAGGCCTGCAGACAGCGTCCGCAGTTGATGCACGCCTGAGACGAATAACGGAACACGCGGCGTTCGGACAGCAAGAGCAGTCCCGAAGTCGTCTTGGTCGTCGCAATCTGGTCCGTCGAAACGGCGAAGCCCATCATCGTGCCGCCGGAAATCAGTTTGGCGGGCGGCTCCTTCGCACCGCCGCAGAACGCAATCAGGTCGGCGTACTTCGTGCCGATCGGCGCTTCGACATTCCGAGGCTCCGCCACGGCATCGCCCGAAACGGTCGTCACGCGCGAGAGGAGGATCTTGCCCTTCTCGACAGCGTCGGCGATGGCCGCAATTGTCGCGACGTTCTCCACCACGCAGCCGACGTCAATCGGCAGCGCCGGCGGTTCGGGCACGATGCGTCCGACCGTCGCATAGATCTGATGCTTTTCCGAACCCTGCGGATAGAGGACCGGCAGAACGACAATCTCAACGTCGCCTGCGATGTCCGCGAAGGACTTCTCCAGCGCCGCGATCGCATCGGGCTTGTTCGCCTCGACCGCAATGCGCACGGCGGGATCCCCGAGCACGCGACGGACGATTTCGACGCCTGTGCGCACGCGTTCGGCGCGCTCAAGCATCACGCGATGGTCGGCGCAGAGGTACGGTTCGCATTCCGCGCCGTTCACGATCAGATAGTCACAGCGCTTGCTACCCTGCGGCGGATTCAGCTTCACGCATGTCGGGAAGCCGGCGCCGCCCATGCCGCAGATGCCCGCCTCTTCGATGCGGCGGAGCAGATCCTCGGGGGCCGCCGTCTTCCAATCGAGCGGCAACAGCGTCCGTTCAGCCGTATCGACCCCTTCCGGCGCTACCGCGGTCGTGTCGAGAACGACAGCCAGAGCCTGCGCGCCGGACGGACCCAGACGCGGTTCGACGGCCTTGACGAGTCCGTTCGCCGGCGCATGGACGGACAGAGAGATGAAACCCTTGCGGGAGCCGATCTCCTGGCCCTTCACCACGTAGTCGCCGGGCTTGACGAGACAGGCCGCCGGCGCACCGAGGTGCTGGCTCATGGAAACGACCAGCTCGGCGGGACACGGCAGCGTCTCGATCGGGAGATGGCGGGCGAGCTCCTTGTTGTAGTCCGGATGGACGCCGCCCTTGAAGCGGAACGAAGACTTGACGGTTCTCATTCGGCACTCTCCCAATGCGGATCGACCGCGATGCACTTTGCGGGACATTTCGCCGCCAGCTGTTCGTCCGTCGGCGGATTCTCGTAATTGACCTTGGCAAGGAACCCGTTGAACGTGAAGCGTCCCGCTTCGGGTCCGCCCGAGCTGCGCTCGCAGATGTGACAGCCGAGGCAACCGACGCCGCAGACCTTGCGGACCTCGGGGCCGCGCGTGGGATTGTTGCAGAGGACGTGAATCGTCGCCTCCGCCGGCACCAGCTCGATCACCTTGCGGGGACAGACGCTCACGCACTTGCCGCAGCCGATGCACAGACGCTTCTCGACCTTGGCAAGTCCGTCCTTCACCGAGATCGCGTGCTGGGGACAGACGTTCGCGCAGGCGCCGTATCCGAGGCAGCCGTGACGGCAGCCCTTGTCACCTCCCGCCGTGGCCGCGGCCAGTCCGCAGTCGCAGAGTCCGTTATAGTCGCCGACCCTCACGGTCTCCGACCGCGAGCCGCAACACTTGACGAGCGCCACGCGACGCGAAACCGAACCCGCATCGATGCCGAGGATGCGCCCGATCTCGGCCGCCACCGCCACCGACCGTACAGGCGCCGTTCGCGGCCTTACCCGCAACCAGTGCCCGCGCATAACCGTCACAGCCCGGAAAACCGCAACCGCCGCAGTTCGCACCCGGCAGAGCCGCCGAGACGAGTCCGATTCGAGGATCCTCCCGCACGGCCAAGAAACGATCGGCAAGCGCCAGGGCCAGAGCCCCGACGAAACCGATACCCGCAATGACCAGAATGGCAATCAACATGACGACGCTCCTCAATACGGCAGCTTGACCAGTCCGCTGAAGCCCATGAACGCGAGCGAGAGCAGTCCGCCCGCCACCAGCGCTACCGCAACGCCACGGAAACACGCCGGCGGATTCGCATGCGCGAGGCGCTCACGCAGTCCCGAGAAGACGAGCAAGGCGAACCCGAAGCCGAGCGCCGCGGCAAACGAGAAAAAGACGCTCTCGCAGAAGCCGGACCCCTGCTTGTAGTTGATCTCCGCCGCACCCAGCACGGCGCAGTTCGTGGTGATAAGCGGCAGGAAGATGCCGAGCGCCCCGTGGAGAGCCGGCAGGAACCGCTTCATGGCGATGTCGATGAACTGCACCAACGCGGCGATGACGAGGATGAACGCGAGCGTGTGGATGTAGCCGAGACCGTGGGGCGCGAGCAGCCAGCGGTCGACACACCACGTCACAGCCGCGGCAACTGTCATCACGAACACGACGGCGCCGGACATACCAAGCGCGGTCTCCGTCTTCTTCGAGACGCCAAGGAACGGACAGCACCCGAGAAAGCGGCTCAGGACGAAGTTATTGACGAGCACCGCCCCGACGAGGATCATCAGATAGTAGCTCACTTCGCCACCTCCTTTCCGTGTCCGCACAGCGTGCAATGACGGCAGTCCATCGAAACGGGAAGCGGGGCGGGCGCACCCTGACGGCGCGCCTTCCAGGCCGCCAGATGGTTCATCAGGGCGAGCAGCAGCCCAAGGACGATGAAGCCGCCCGCCGGCAGGATCGCAAGCGTCGCCGGTCCGGGGTTCAGGTTCTTGAACGCGAGATCGCCCCAGACCGTCAGGGAACCCGCGCCGACGATCTCACGGACGGACGCCACCAGGGCGAGCGCCAGGGTGAAGCCGAGACCCGATCCCAAGCCGTCCGCCAGCGAGGCAATCACGCCGTTACGACTCGCGAACGCTTCAGCACGGCCGAGGATGATGCAGTTGACGACGATGAGCGGAATGAAGATGCCGAGCGATGCAGACAACGCCGGCAGATAGGCCTGCATCAAGAGGTCGACCGCCGTTACGAAGGTCGCGATGATCACGATGTAGCACGGAATGCGCACGGCCGAAGGAATCACCTTACGAAGCGCCGAAACGAGTCCGTTCGAACAGCAGAGGACGAAGGTCGCGGCCAACCCCATACCGAGCCCGTTTTCAAGGGACGTCGTGACCGCCAGCGTGGGACACAAACCTAACACCAATCGGAATGTCGGATTATTCCGAAAAAGCCCTTGCCAAAAGACCTTTAACACCATTTATGTAACAGCTCGCTCTAGAAAGATATAAATATACCGATAAAAAAACGGCATATAGTGTATCAATTGGCGATAGTTGCCGTCAAGATGACGACATCAAAGGACCTCCTTGAGCATGTCCTTCGTAACCGGCTTGATGAGAATGCCAGAGAAACCGTCGTTCGCGCACGTGACCGTGGCACTCGTGTCGGCCGTGACAACATAGACCGGCAGACGCTCGCGGCCCGGCACCCGGCGAATCTCCTGCAAGAGCTCGCGGCCGTCCATTCCCGGCATCATGAGATCGGTCAGGACACAGTGGAAATGCTGCTTGCGGACGTGCTCGAGAGCCTGTTCGCCGCTCAGGGCCGTCGTCACGTTGCGGAAGCCCATCGCACCCAGGAGTAGCGACATGATGCGAAGATTGACCGCACGGTCGTCGACCAGGAGAATGCGCTTCTCGTAGCGGAACGGATCCTCAATGCGCATCGTGCGCATCTTCTGCGTCCGCGCAAACTCCGCACGCTTGATGCCGTCCGTCGCCTT
>CALZAJ010000170.1 GCA_945613785.1 uncultured Verrucomicrobiota bacterium
GTGTGGATATTCCGGGAAAGAAGCACATTCGATTCGCCCTCCGTTATATCCATGGTATCGGGCCGAAACGCGCTGATGACGTTTTGGCGGCTTGCAAGGTCGATCCGATGAAGAAGGCGGACGACGTCACTCAGGATGAGATCCACGCGCTCACGACGTACATTCAGGATCATTTCCGCGTCGAAGGCGATCTCCGCCGTGAGGTTTCGCAGAACATCCGCCGTCTGATCCAGATCGGGTCCTACCGCGGTCTCCGTCACAAGAAGGGCCTTCCGGTCCGTGGTCAGCGCACGAAGACGAACGCTCGCACCCGCAAGGGCGGCAAGCGCATCTCGGTCTCGATGCCCAAGCAGGCCGGTCGCTAAGGGAGTGATTTAAAATGGCAGAAGAAATCAAGAATGATGTCGCTTCGGCCGCGGACGCCGCGGCTCCCGCGGCAGAAGGCGAAGTCGCTGCTAAGAAGCGTTCCGGCAAGTCGATTCCCGCCGGCATCGCGTTCATCCGCAGCACGTTCAACAACACGCAGGTCTCGATCGCTGACGCTCGTGGCGGCGTGATCTCCTGGAGCTCCGCTGGTAAGGCTGGCTTCAAGGGTTCCCGCAAGTCCACCGCGTTCGCCGCGACGATGGTCGCCCAGGATGCGGCCCGTACGGCGGTTGCCAAGGGCATGCACGAGTGCGAAGTGCGCATGCAGGGCGCCGGCGCTGGCCGCGAGAGCGCGGTTCGCGCGATTCAGGCCGCTGGCATTCGCGTCACTCAGATCACTGATACGACTCCCGTTCCGCACAACGGCTGCCGTGCACGTAAGCGTAGGAGGGTCTAATCCATGGGTCACTTCACTGGTCCGCGCAGCAAGATTGCGCGTCGTTTCGGCGAGCCGATTTTCGGTCCCGACAAGGTTCTTGAAAAGCGTCCCAATCCCCCGGGGCAGCATGGTGCGACCAAGCGTCGTCACAAGCTCTCCGAGTATGGTGAGCAGCTCCGTGAGAAGCAGAAGGCCAAGGCCATCTACGGCATGCGCGAAGGTCAGTTCCGTCTGTTCTTCGAGCGCGCCAAGGTTGATGCCGCCCACACCAAGGGCGAGGCGTTCCTCGCGCTTCTCGAGTGCCGTCTTGACAATGTCGCCTTCCGCCTCGGCCTCTCGCCGACCCGTGCGGGCGCCCGTCAGCTCGTCACCCACCGTCACGTCACCGTCAATGGCAAGGTCTGCAACGTTCCGAGCTACGTGGTTCGTCCGAACGACGTCATCTCGATTCGCGAGAAGGACCGTGGCATGGTTGCGGTCGTCGATTCCCTCAAGAGCCACAAGTCCCCTGTGGTGAACTGGCTCAGCTGGGATGATGCGACTATGCAGGGCACGCTCGTGAGCGTCCCGCTCCGCGCCGAGATTCCGGAGAACATCGAGATCCAGCCGATCGTCGAATTCTTCTCCCGCTAAGCGCTGAAGCAGTCACAGTCATTTAACCATCTGACCTAGGGAGGAAACAAATGCCTATCCGTTTGAGCCGATTCGAAATGCCGAAGGGCGTCCAGAAGGACGAGTCCACGGCCACTGAGACCTACTGCCGTTTCACGGCGGAGCCTTTCGAAATCGGTTATGCTCGGACGATCGGCAACTCGCTCCGTCGCGTCCTTCTTTCCTCGATTGAAGGCGCGGCGATCTCGTCCGTCAAGATCACGGGCGTGAACCACGAGTTTTCGACGATCCCGGGCTGCACGGAGGATGTCACTGACATCATCCTCAACCTGAAGCGCGTTCTCCTCAAGACTTTCTCGCGTGAACCCCAGACGATCACCCTCAAGGCCCACGGGCCTTGCACGGTGACGGCGGAGATGTTCGCCGAAGCCAACAACGTCACTGTGCTCAATCCCCGTCAGGAGATCTGCACGCTCGACGTCGATGGCGACCTTGAGATGGAGTGCGATGTTCGCACCGGCCGCGGTTTCTGCCTTGCCGAGGGTAACAAGAAGCCTGACCAGGAGATTGGCAAGATTGCGATCGATTCGATCTTCTCGCCCGTCACCCGCGTCAACTTCCTCGTCGAGAACACCCGCGTCGGTCAGCGCACCGACTACGAGAAGCTCGTTCTGGACATCTGGACCGACGGTCGTATCGACCCCGAGGAGGCCCTGAAGACCGCCGCTGCGGTGCTTCGCCGTCACCTTGACGTGTTCGTTGACTATGCCGGCGAGGAAAGCCTTGAGTTCGACGACACGGAGAAGAAGGATGCCGACGAGCGCGATCGCCTCCGCAAGCTCCTCAACATGTCCGTCAACGAGATCGAACTCAGCGTCCGTGCGGCGAACTGCCTCAACAACGCGAACATTTCGACGGTCGGCGAGCTCGCCTCCAAGACCGAGGCCGACATGCTCAAGTACCGCAACTTCGGCAAGAAGTCGCTTACCGAGATCAAGGCGAAGCTGGTTCAGCTCGGCCTTTCGCTCGGCTACAAGTTCGACGCCGACCTGCTGGATTCGAAGAAGTAAGATTGGAGTTTAGAAAATGCGTCATCAGAGAGTCATGAAGAAGTTCGGGCGCTCCATGGAGCATCGCAAGATGCTCATGAAGAGCCTGGTCACCAACCTCATCCTCGCGGAGTCGATCAAGACGACCCTGCCGAAGGCCAAGGAAGCGCGCAAGGATGCCGAGAAGATGGTCACGATCGCCAAGAAGGGCGATCTCGCGGCCCGTCGTCTCGCCTCCTGCCGTCTCACCGAGCCCAAGGCCGTCCAGAAGCTCTTCGCGGAGATCGCTCCGGCGATGAAGGATCGCCAGGGTGGTTACACGCGCATCATCAAGCTCGGCACCCGCAAGGGTGACGCGGCTGAGGTGTGCATCCTGCAGTGGGTTACGGCCGGTGAGGTCGCTGCTGCAGCTGAAGAGCCTGCGAAGGAGGTGAAGTGATATGGCAATCGTGCTGAAGCTCAAGAAGGGCGAGTCCGTCGAACGCGGTCTTAAGCGCATGAAGAAGATCCTCGACAAGGAGGGTCTCCTCAAGACGATCCGCGATCAGCGCTACTTTGAGAAGCCGTGCGTCAAGGCGCGCAAGAAATCCCAGCGTGCCCGCATCCGCAACCGTTCGCGTCGCGGTCGCATGGAGCTCAACTAACAGTTGTTCCAGATCCGAAAAACTGCCGCAAGTTGACTTGCGGCAGTTTTTTTTGCTAAAATATACGCGTTTTACGGCGATCCGCGGGGTCGATCCGCGGGGCTTTGTTTGATTTTTGACAGGAAGGAGCGAAGAAAATGGCAATGAACAACCAGTTGCTGGCTGTGGTCCAGCACATTGAGTCGGAGCGCGGCGTGAGCCGTGAAATCGTTCTCACGGCGATCGAGCAGGCCATTCAGCAGGCTGCCCGCAAGAACCGTGACGTGACGAATGATCTCCGCGTTGCCATTGACCGTAAGGATCTTTCGCTCCATGTGTTTGACACGCTCGTTGCTTCTGACGAGGATACGGGTCCTGGCTTCATCACGATTGCGCAGGCGACGCGTTTCAATCACGGCAATCCGGTCCGTGAGGGTGACACGATTGAGATCGAGATGCCGGCGTCGCGTCTCGGGCGCATTGCGGCGCAGACTTCCCGTCAGATGATCATGCAGAAGATTCGCGAGGCCGAGCGCGCCAACACTCTTTCCGAGTACAAGGATCGCGTTGGCGACATCGTCAGCGGCACGGTTTCCGCGATTTCCCATCGCGACACCTATGTGACTGTCGGCAAGACGGAGATGCTCCTTCCCGGCAAGGAGCGCATCCCGACCGAGGAGTTCCAGGTTGGCGACCCGATTCGCGCCATCATCCTTCGTGTCGAATCCGATACGAAGGGTACGTCGGTTGCGAAGGGTCCGTCGGTGATCCTGTCCCGCGCGAGCAACAAGTTCCTCGAAGCGCTTTTCCATCTGGAGGTCTC
This sequence comes from uncultured Verrucomicrobiota bacterium, assembly GCA_945613785.1. Classification (GTDB taxonomy): domain Bacteria; phylum Verrucomicrobiota; class Kiritimatiellia; order RFP12; family UBA1067; genus UBA1067. The sequence goes on from CALZAJ010000170.1 coordinate 3,913, forward strand.
CGAGATTTCCGACGGCGTGGTTGAGATCATGGGCGTCAGCCGTGATCCCGGCTATCGCGCGAAGCTTGCGGTCCGCACGGCGAACGAGAACGTCGACCCGGTCGG
>CALZAJ010000171.1 GCA_945613785.1 uncultured Verrucomicrobiota bacterium
GAGATTCTCGAAGGGGCGAAGATCGGTATTGCGGGGGCGGGCGGATTGGGCTCGAACTGTGCGATGCACCTTGTGCGCGCCGGCGTGAGGCGTCTCGTGATCGCCGACTTCGACGTCGTCAACGAATCGAATCTGAATCGTCAGTTCTTCTTCCGTGATCAGCTCGGGATGAAGAAAGTGGAGGCCCTGAAGGCGAATCTGCTCAGGATCAATCCCGCGGCCGAAATCGAAATCGCCGACGTGCGCCTCGACACCGCGTCTTCGCGTGCGCGCTTCGCGGACTGTTCGATCGTCGTCGAGGCGTTCGATGCGGTGGCGGCGAAGACGATGCTCCTGGGCGCATTCGTCGGCAGCGGCAAGAAGATCGTGACGGCGAGCGGCCTGGCCGGCTGGGGGCGGACCAATGCAATGCGTCTCCAGACGATGGGGCGCGACGTTATCGCCGTCGGCGACGGAGAGACGGAAGTGGCGGCGGACGAGTCGCCGCAGTCGCCGCGCGTCGGAATCGCCGCCGCGATGGAGGCGAATGCCGTTATGGCGCTTCTGCTGGGTAAAGAACTTTAACAAAGAAAGAAGGCAAAGATGAAGGATCTGGTGATTGGCGGCAAGAAGTTCACGAACCGCTTTTTCCTCGGAACAGGTAAGTTCGCGTCGGGCGATTTGCTGAAGCAGGCGCTGGCGGCGAGCGGCACGGAACTCGTGACGACGGCGCTCACGCGTGTGCATGAAGGGGATGCTGAGAACGACGACATTCTCAAGGTGATCGACCGCACGAAGGTCGAGGTGATGCTCAACACGTCCGGCGCGCGTAATGCGGCCGAGGCGATCCGCATCGCCAAGCTCGGCAAGGCCGCAGGCTACAACTGGATTAAGATCGAGGTTCATCCCGACGCCCGTTACCTGTTGCCGGATCCCGTCGAAACGCTGGCGGCGGTGGAGGAATGCGCGAAGATGGGTATGGTGGTCCTTCCGTACATCAATGCCGATCCTGTCCTTGCGCGTCATTGCGAGGAGGCGGGCGCCGCGGCGGTGATGCCGCTCGGTGCGCCGATCGGATCCAACCGCGGCATTCGCACGCGTGATATGATCGAGATCATCGTCGAGCAATCGCATGTCCCCGTCGTCGTCGATGCCGGCATCGGACTTCCCTCGCATGCCGCGGAGGCGATTGAACTCGGCGCGGACGCCGTCTTGGCGAACACCGCGGTGGCGGCGGCCGACGATCCCGTTGCGATGGCCAAGGCCTTCAACCTTGCGGTTCAGGCGGCGGAGCTCGCCATCAAGGCGGGCCCGCCGACGGCACGTGCGACGGCGAGCGCGACGAGTCCGATGGACATCTTCAAATAAGTCACAGACACGTGGCAAGAAGCAAGAGGTGTGGAATGTTTCCTCTTTTGAAGTACAGTGAGTCGCAGGTCACCGCGTATTATTCCAAGGTGACCCCTGAAATGGTTCGGGCGTCGCTGGCGAAGGAACGTCACGATTGGTTCGATCTTTTGAACCTGCTGTCGCCGGCCGCTTATCCGTTCATGGATGAGATGCGCGTGAAGGCGCGCAAGGCCCGCATCAGGTACTACGGCAAAACGGTGAGCGTCTATGCGCCGCTGTACATTGGCAACACGTGCATCAACTCGTGCCGTTACTGCGATTTCCGCGCGGCGCACACGGGGACGATTCGACGCAATCTGACGATGGATGAGATCAAACTCGAGGCCGAGGCCATCAAGGCGACGGGTATCGACAATCTGCTCATCGTCGCGGGCGAGGATCCGCGCGTGAACACGGTCGCGCACTTCTGCGAGGTCGGCGCGATGCTGAAGAAGATGTTCTCGAATCTTTCGCTTGAGGTCGCGCCGCAATCCGAGGAAGGTTACCGTGCGATGTTCGAGGCGGGCTACGAGTCGCTCACCTGCTTCCAGGAGACGTATGATCCCGAGCAGTACAAGTACTTTCACCCGCAGGGCCCGAAGTCGAATTACGAATGGAGACTCTGGACGCAGCTCCGCGCCGGCAAGGCGGGCTTCCGCACGCTCGGCTGCGCGTTCCTGCTCGGACTCTGTCCGTGGCGTCCCGAAGCGGCGTCCCTCGGTGCGCACGCGTTCTATCTGATGAAGGAGTGCTACGAGTCGAAGATCCAGTTCGCGTTCCCGCGCTTCTGTCGCGTCGAGGGTGGATTCGTTCCGCCGCACGAGGTGAGCGAAGAGGACGTCGACCTCATGATGCTCGCGTTCCGCATCGTGTTCCCGCAGTGCTGCATGACGGTTTCGACGCGCGAGGCGCCGAAGTTCCGCGACTACATCGTGCAGGTCGCCGCGGACAACATGTCCGCCGGCAGCCGCGTGACGCCGGGCGGGTATGCGGTCCTGGAGAAGGAGCATGCGCCCGACGTCGCGCAGTTCACGCTCACCGACCAACGTTCGCCCGCCGAGGTCTATGCGGCGATCAAGGCGAACGGACAGGAAGTGGTCTACAAGAATTGGGATAACCGGATATGATGCAAGATTTCGGTTTTTATCTGGTGATGACGAACCCGAAGGTCGGATACGTCGAGTGTGCGAAGGCTGCGGTGAAGGCGGGCGTGAAGATCATCCAGTTGCGGATGAAGCACTGTCCGCGCGAGGAGATCGTCGCGATGGCGAGGGAAGTTCGCGCCGTGACGGCGGGAACGGACACGCTCTTCATCGTGAACGACGATCCGTCCATTGCGGCGGAAGTCGGGGCGGATGGCGTGCACGTGGGACAGGACGACATGTCCGTCGCCGAGGTGCGCGCGAAGTATCCGTCCTTGAAGATCGTCGGACTCTCCACGCACAACCCCGAACAGGCGCGCGAGGCGATCGCGCAGAAGCCGGACTACATCGGCTGCGGACCCGTCTGGGCGACGCCGACGAAGGACATTCCCGATCCGACGCTGGGCGTCGAGACGGCGGTTGCAATGGCGAAATCCGTCCCGTTCCCCGCGGTCTGCATCGGCGGCATCGATTTCGAACGCCTTCCGGGCCTTCTCAAGGCCGGCGCGAAGAACTATTCCGTCGTTCGCGCCGTCTGTGCGTCCGACGATCCCTACGCGGCCATTGTCAGGTTGCAGACCCTTGCGCGGGAAGCATGTCTCTAGCCCTTCATCCTTCATCCGTTTTCATGAAGTGCTGTCTTACGATCGCCGGTTCCGACTCGGGTGGCAATGCGGGCGTGCAGGCCGATTTGCGGGCGTTCCACTACTACGGACGCCACGGGTGCACCGTCTTTGCCGCGCTGACAGCGCAGAATCCGTTCGGCGTCTCGGCGATCCATCCGGTGTCGGCGGACTTCGTGGCGGCGCAGCTCGACGCGGTCCTGGGCGTCTATGACATCGGCGCCCTGAAGACGGGCATGCTGGCCGACCCTGCGGCGATCGAGGTGATCGCCGATCGGATCGGCCGGCATCCGGAGATCGCGAAGGTGATCGACCCGGTGATGGTCGCGACGAGCGGTGTCCGTCTGGTCCCCGAGGAGACCGTCGAGGCCGTCAAGAGGCTGCTCCTGCCGATGGCGACGCTGATCACCCCGAACCTACCGGAGGCCGAGGTGTTGCTCGGCCGCACGGTCGGCGATCCGAACGCGGAACGGCTCGCGAGTGCGGGACATGCGGCGGACCTCGCCCGCGAGATCCATGCGCGCTACGGGTGCGCGGTGCTGGTGAAGGGCGGACACGGCGCCAACCTTTCCGCGGTCGATGTCCTTTTCGACGGCACGTCGATCAGCGAACACACGCTGCCGTGGGTCGAGCGTCCGGTGTCCACGCACGGAACGGGCTGTTCGCTCGGCGCCGCGCTGGCGGCCGAAATCACGGCGGGCAAGTCGCTCGTCGAGGCCGTGAAGGGCGCGAAGGCCTACGTGCACGGCGCGATCTCGAACAGCTACTGGGTCGGGAAAAACTGCGGCGTCCTGGGGTTGCCGGAGTGAGGTGTTGTTCGGGTGCGATTTTCTCAGGTGACATCCCTTTGACGGATCATTGACATCCGAGTGC
>CALZAJ010000172.1 GCA_945613785.1 uncultured Verrucomicrobiota bacterium
GGTCATCCATAGTCACGTGAACGGACGATTTAATATGGGTTATAAGGCGTATGCTAAGAAAGGACTAATTGAACCGGGGCATGCGTTCACATACGGTAACTTATTATATAGTAAGGACGGGTACTACAGTGAAGAAGTTGAAAGATTGTCGATTGGCGACGATGGATATAAACTTGGAGGGTGGGACTGGAAGGCTAAACCTTATGGTTTGATTGCTCCTAAGATCGTCTATGGGCATGAACAGAAATGACAAGAAGGGTTCCGACAATGAAACAATTAGCAACACTTTTAATCTTTATATTAAACGTTTCTCTTTCGGTGCGCCTTGCGTCAGAAGTGGTCCAACAACATCTACCCTCATCAGATGAGTCAGAGATCAAAAGCTTCTTTTGTAAACTGCGAGAGTCCTGTAATGCAAAGGATGTTGAAGAGGTCAAAAGGTTAGCGGGAGAAAGCTGGCGAACTTGGGTTGAATCCGTCAATGGAGAAGAAAGGATTGACTCAATAGAAGTTGTGAGCATTTCTTATGTGAACACTACAAATGTCATAACGAGGATTACCGTCTTGAAGAAGAGCGGTGTGTCCCAAACAGAAGAGGTCTGGTTCAAGTTGAGCAAGACCGACGCGGGGTATATCGTTGAGCAAATGGAGATTCCGCGGGTGGCAAAACGCGAAATAGAGATGAAGAATGCGCTCGACAAGCTAAGGATACTCATAAATGCGATTAATGGACATGATATAGCTCTGATTAAAAGCATCGTTTCGTTCGATGATGCGCCTCAGTTTGATAACGAACTCTCAGCAAGAGGGCTGCGGTGGATTAAAGATGTGATTGCCGCTGACGTTAAAGTTCCGACATCCGGGTGCAGCGTGAGAAGAAAGGAGACTGATGACATAGTAGGAATAATACAAGTTCCTTGCAGATCAGAAGGCACGTCGAATTGCACCTACAGAGTGCTATTTGAGGGCGACAAGATTGACCGAGCTGAACCCGCTGTCGATCCAGTAAGTGAAGCAATGAAGAAATTCTATGAATGGAAAAAGGCCTCTCGCGAGAGTCGTCGGAAATAAGATTCGCCGTGAAGTTTGTTAATTATGCATTCACGATGAACCTGATACTAGCAGTTTTGTTGGAGGCGGCGGTCGCCCTTCCGACCGTCAAGTCATCTAACCCGTCCATCCGCGCCCTGGCCGTCTCGGCCGAGGCGCGCGAGCAGATGGAGCGCTATTCCCTGAAGGCGTTGGAGAATGGCGACGCCACCAACACCGTCCGAGGGCTCGTCTTCACGCCGAAAGGCGGGGTTGCGCGGCCGATGGTCGTCTACATTCCCGGGAACGGGGAGATCGGCGATGTTGCGCGGCAGTTCAGGCAGCGGGCGATCTTCGATCGCGTCACCTCCGCTGAGTTCCAGGCGAAGTACCCGTGTTACCTCCTGGCGGTGAGTCCGCCGGAGAAGGCCAAGACCCTCTGGGGCGGGATGCCGGGCTTTCCGACTCCCGTGCAGCGGGCCGTGCGCGAGTTCGTCATGGAGGTGGCCCGCCGGCAGACGAGGCCGAAGGTCGACATGAGCCGCCTCTACCTGACGGGGTTCTCGTACGGAGGAGACGGGGCCTATGCGCTCGCGCAGCACTATCCCAAGGACTTTGCGGCGGTGGCGCCGATCGCGTCCGTCCCTCCGCTCGTGGGGTACTTCTGCAAGGAGCGTCCCGGCAACTGGTGGCATCTCCACAACGAGGGTGACTACGCGCGGCACAACATCTCCCTCAGCACCATCGACGAGTTCGGGAAGCTGGTGAACGACGCGGGCGGGGACTTCCGGCTCGGAACCTATCCCGCCGACGGACACGACGCGTGGACCGCGGCCTGGAAGGAGGACGCGCTCTGGGACTGGATGTTCTCGAAGTCCCTCAAGGGACCTGTCAGACGGCTGGCGAAGAAGGCCGCGCCCGTGCCGATCTCGCTCGCCAAGGCCGTCTGCACCGCGAGCGTCCCCGGGATTGATCCCCGATGCGGACCCGAACGCGTCATCGACGGACTCGACGCGACGTGGTATGAGTCGCGGACGCCGTTCGGCAGGGACGACTGGCTGCAGGTGGACCTGAAGGAGCCCGTCAGAGGCCGGTTCACGATCGTCTCCGGCGACGACAAGGGCGAGAAGCGGGCGAAGCGGCTCTATGCGGAGGCGTCCAAGGACGGGAAGCGCTGGAAGCGTGTCGCCTCGTTCTCGAACAAGGATGGCACGTGCTCGTTCGCATCACGCGATCAGATCCGGTACGTGCGCGTGAGATCCGAAGCGGTCAAGCCTCAGCCGGTCTGCCTGCGTCGCCTTTCGGTCGTGAAGGAAGGGAGATGAGCGAAGGGCCGTGGATGACTGCCTGCCGGTGGCTGCTCGTGTCGGCGCTGGCGTCGTTCTGCCTGTGGAAAGGCGCCGGCACCGCGTCGGCTTATCTCGAGAACGCCGGCGCAGGCTCCTACACGGACTGCTGGAGGGAGGCCGCCAGGAACGCCCCCGGACATCGCATTGCGCTCCTGTGCAAGGACGCGGCGGATCTCGCCCCCATGGACCGTGCGCGCCTGGCGGCGATCTCCTGGGAACGCGTCCCGGAAGCGTCCGTGACCGTCGACAGGGACAGTGACCTCCGTCCCTTCGACACGGTCCTTTCCTTCGCCTGGCGCGCGGCCGCCGACGAGCGGAAGCTCAAGGACGACGGATTCGTCCTGGTCGCTTCCAATCGACACGCGAAGACCTGGAGCAGGGAAGGCGTTTCCCCGTCCGCTGGCACGCCGCCGTCCGCCGCGCCGTCGGCGGTCAGGGAATGCCTGGCACTGTCCGTCGAGTTCGCGCTCCTTCTCCTTTGTCTCAGGATGCTCGCCGGCCGCGCGCCGCTCGGCCTTACGCTTTCGTCTGTCGCGACGGCTCTCGTCGTGGCCGCCGTCCTGGGCTGCATCGCCTTGAGCCACACCTTGCTGGAGCCGAACGGACTCGGGACCTACGGGGGGAAGGCGAAGCTCCTGTTCTCGTGCGAAGGGCTTCCGCGCGACTATTTCACCACGGTCGCCGGAAATGCGCTGCAGCCGTCCTATCCGCCGGGCATGACCCTTCTCGCGTACTTCCATTTCCTGTTGTCGGGAGGATGCGGTGACCGTCTGGTCCAGCTCCTGGAGGCCTTCGCGATGGGCCTGGTCGGCATCGGACTGCTCAGAGGCGGTTCCGGTCCGCGCGCCGCCGTGCCGGTCGCTCTGTATCTCCTCTCGCCGATGGCGATCCGGACGACCTCCGGCTTCTATGCCGAACCCTTCGCCGCCCTGGCGCTTCTCGCGGGCTGGGACCGCCTTGTCCGGGGAGGGTTCGTTGGCGGGGGTCTGGTCCTGGGGCTGGCGGGGATGTTCCGTCCGGAAGCGGGCGTGGTCGCGGTCGCCTTCGCCCTGGCGGGATGCTGGGGACAAGGCGTCAGACGGTCGCTGACGTCGGCAGCTGTCGCCGCTCTCCCCGCATTCGCATGGATGATGAGCGCGCGGCTTCTGGGCTACGGAGGCGTGCAGGACTGGGACTTCCTGTCTGTGCCCAGGTTCGGGCAGATGGGCTACGCCTTGCTTTGCGAGGCCACGTTCCTCGGCGTCACTGCCGTCCCCGTGGCGCTGGTGCTGTACCTGATCCGTCCGCTGCACCGTCCGTGTATCGACCGGCCGGCTCGGAGGGCTCTGCTGGCCGCTGCCGCGCTGATGTTGATCGTTCCGATTCTGTGCGGTTTCCACGCCTCGTCTCATGCGGCCTGGATGATGGACAATACAGTCCCGCGGTTCGCGTGGTATGTCCTTGCCGTTTCTCTGGGCGCATTGGCTCGCTGCGCGGTAACGCAGAGGAGCTAAGGAGCAGAAGGGAGCTGGGGCGTTGCCCCAGAAACCGTGGGGACAGACCCCGCACCCTCGGTAACCCCCTCTGAAGAGAGAGCGGGGACCACGAAATTCGTTCATTCCC
>CALZAJ010000173.1 GCA_945613785.1 uncultured Verrucomicrobiota bacterium
CTGCAAGATCATGGACTACGGAAAGTTCAAGTACGAGGAGTCCATCAAGGCGAAGCAGGCGCGCAAGGCCCAGAAGGTGCAGAAGGTGAAGGAAGTCAAGTTCCACCCTGGCACGGACACGAACGACTTCAACTACAAGCTCAACCAGATCCGCGGCTTCATCGAAGAGGGCTGCAAGGTCAAGTTGACGCTGCAGTACCGTGGTCGTGAGAACGCGCACCGCGAACTGGGTGAGGACGTGATTAACCGCGTGTTGGAGGAGCTCAAGGACGAGTGCTTCGTCGAACAGGCTCCGAAGACGCTCGGCCGCATCCTCGGCGCCTTGATTGGTCCGCCCCGCAAGAACGGTCCGAAGCCGAAGCCCGAAGGGGCCGCGCCTGGTGCGATTCGCATCTCGGTAAGCTGATAAAATGAGCAGATTCCGTTTCAGGGGGAAGAGCCGTCGTCCTCACGAGGAGCGTGCGGATCGCGTTCCGTTGCGCGCGATCGTTCCCAATCTCGTCACATCCCTCGCCGCCTGCGCGGGCATCACGTCGATCGCCTTCGCGAGCGAGGGCCGCTTTCTCGACGCGTTGTGGGCCTTGCTGATCGCCTGTGTCTGCGACGGCATGGACGGTCGTATCGCGCGCTTGCTGAAGGCGAGCTCCAAGCTGGGTGCGGAGTTGGACTCTCTGGCCGACTTCGTGAACTTCGGCGTGGCGCCGGCGATGTATATGTTCTTCTGGCTGTCGGGCAAGACGTTCGGCGCCGAGGCCTCGGCCATCGCCGATCCGCGCGTGGTCCGGGTGCTGCTTGGCTGCGCGCTGTTTTATGCGATGTGCGACTGTTTCCGTCTCGCGCGCTTCAACACGATGCTCGAGCAGCCGGCGATTCCGTACTGGAAGCACTTCTTCACGGGCGTGCCGGCTCCGGGCGGCTGTTGGATGGTGCTGACGCCGGCGATTCTCTATCAAGTCCTGGAGGTCGGTAACGGCATCCTCGTGAAAGGGGAGGGCGCGGCTTCGATCCAGGCGGTCCTCCATCACCCCGTGACGGGCATGTTCATGCTCCTCTTCGTGGGGGCGCTGATGGCCTCTCGCCTGCCGACGATTTCGCTCAAGTCGATCAAGATCAGCCGGCCCTATCTGCCGCTGGCGATGGTGATCCTGCTCCTGCTGATTTCCTGCATGTTCATCAATTTCTGGCTGACGATGGGGGTGCTCGGCGCGCTCTACATCCTGACCGTTCCGCTGACGGGAATGATCTTCCTGAAGGTGCGTGCGAAGTATGAGCGGGACTTGACTTCCGCGGCCAATAAAGTATAAAATACTCCTAAAAATTTAATCACAAAGGAGAAACAATGAATCGTATTATCAAGGTCGGTATTGCGGCTCTCGCCATGGCGGCGGTCGTTCCGTCGTTCGCTCAGGACGTTGAGATTGAAGAGGAAGAGGGTCCTATCGGTTGGACGCCTGTTTGCATCGGTCTTGCGACGCCCGTGCAGCTCCCCTGGGGCCTTGATCGTTGGGATGTCTTCGGTCTTGACCTCAACGTCTTCTATTCCGATGCTCCGAAGATGTACGGCCTCGACATCGGCGGCCTCGCGACGCTCACCCGTGACGATATGATCGGTCTTCAGGTCAGCGGTCTTCTCAACCTCGCCTGTGCGGATGTCTACGGTCTCCGCGCGACGCTCGGTCTCAACTTCGGCTGCCAGTCCGTCTACGGTATGGATGCCGGTCTCATCGCGTTCCGCGATAAGTTCTACGGTTTCGACGCCGAATTCCTCGGTAGCGCTCAGCGTGAGATGTGCGGTCTTCAGATCGGCGGCCTCGCGAACGTTTCCGCGGTCGAGAGCTATGGCGTTTCCATCGCTGGCATCACGAACCTCGCCAAGACCTCCTATGGTCTCCAGCTCTCCGCGATCTTCAACATGACCGATGAGCTCCATGGCGCGCAGATCGCTCTCGTCAACTATGCCGATGAGTGCGTCTCCGGTTTCCAGATCGGCCTCGTGAACATCATCATGTCGAACAAGATCAAGGTTCTTCCGATCGTCAACGGCTACTTCTGATAATGGCGGCGAAGAATCCATTTCTGAAAAAGGCGACGGGAGCCCAAAAGGCTCCCGCTCGTGTTGAAAAGAAGCATGGTCTCGGTCGAGGCCTTGATTCTTTGATTCCCGGAACCAAGACTCAGCCGCTCGCTCCGGTCGCTCCGGTGGCGGTCAAGCCGGCGGTCCCGGTCGCTTCGGCGGCCCCTGTGGCGAAGCCTGAGCCGTCCGTTCCCTTTGAGCTCAAGATTGCCGATATCGAGCGCAGTCCCTACCAGCCGCGTCGCGAGTTCCGCGAGGAAGAGCTGCGCGAGCTGGCCGAATCCTTGAAGAACAGCGGTCTCGTGCAGCCCCCGACCGTCCGCAAGAATGCGGCGGGCAAGTGGGAGCTGATCGCTGGCGAGCGTCGTATTCGTGCGGCACAGCTGGCGGGCTGGACGAAGATTCAGGTCACGGTCAAGGATGTCGACGACCTCACGGCCGCGGCGATGACGACGACCGAGAACATCAATCGTGAGGATCTCAATCCGATTGAAGAGGCCGTCAGCTACAAGACGCTTCAGGACACGTTCAACCTGACCCAAGCGGATGTTGCCGAGAAGGTTGGCAAGGGCCGTGCGACGGTCGCCAACGCGGTGCGTCTGCTGGAGCTCCCGGAAGAGGTCAAGGCTCTGGTTCAGGGGCGCCTCCTGTCGGTCGGCCATGCGAAGGTCCTGCTGTCGCTTGAGGACGAGAAGGAGCGTATTCTCCTTGCTCGCGAGTGCGTGAACGACCAGCTGTCGGTTCGTGCGCTCGAGAAGAAGGTGGCGCGTCTGCATGCGCCCGTCGTGGTGAAGCAGGCCGGCACGCCGGATCTGCCCGAAGGCTACGTGAAGAACCTCTGCGACAAGCTTCGCAAGCATCTCGGGTGTGCGGTTCGTCTGACGAGCGGTGTCACCCATGCAAACGGCAAGCACACCAAGGGCGTGCTGGAGGTCGATTTCTTCGACAACGACGAGCTCGATCGCGTGTTGAAGATGATTGGCGTGGTGATTGACTGACGCCGATGCTCTCCGTTCTCCTGGCCGCTGCGCTGTCCTTCACGCCGTCCGACGCGAAACTCGCGTATCGGACGGCGCGTGAGTTCACCGACGTCTGCACGCCGCGTGACGCGGGTACGATCCGCGGGCAGTTCGCCGCCAATTTCATCCTTGATGCCGCGAGCTCGACGGGGGCCGACGTCCGGAAGGATCGGTTCCAGGCCGAGACGCCGAAGGGGAAGAAGACCTTCACCAATCTCATCTGCGAGTTCTCGACTCACAAGGACGGTCCTTGGGTCGTGCTCGTCTCCCATTACGATACCAAGCCGGGCGTGAAGTGTCCGGGCGCCAATGACGGTGCCAGCACGACCGGACTCCTGGTGGCCCTGGCACAGGCGCTCGGGCGCTGGACGACGCCGCAGTGCAATGTCATGCTGCTCTGGACCGACGGCGAGGAGTGCATGGAGGCCTACGACGAGAAGGACGGCTTCTGGGGCTCGAAGCATGCCGCGGAGCGTCTGAAGGCGGAAGGGCGCAACGTGCGGGCTGTCATCTGCCTGGACATGCTCGGCGACAAGAACCTCAACATTTCCTTGCCGCGTAACACCTCTCCCGCCCTGCGCAAGATCGCGCTTTACGCGGCCAAGAAGGCTGAGGCGGCCGACCAGGTGAAGGAGGTGTCCGATCTCGTCAAGGACGACCACACGGCCTTTCTGGCGGCAGGTTTCAAGGCCGTGGTCCTGATCGACTTCGAGTATGGAAGTGCGCCTGGTCTCAACGACTACTGGCATACGGAACAGGACACGATCGACAAGGTTTCCGAGGAGTCGCTCCTGACGTCGGGGAAGCTTGTCATCGAGATGCTGAAGGTCCTTCTC
>CALZAJ010000174.1 GCA_945613785.1 uncultured Verrucomicrobiota bacterium
CTCACTCGGCGTAACGATCCCCGTCGCAGACACGAGCTTGAGTTCGTCAGCCGAGAAGTCGTACTTCTCATAGACGTTGAGGACGCGCGCGGGCACCCAATTGGTCACGCCCGGACCCGTACTGAAGAAATCCCGTTCGGCATCGGCGAGGTCAACGCCCTTGTATCCGAAACGTTCGGCTTCAGGCTTGCATCCTACGAACGTCCCTAGGAGCGCCACTGCGAAAAGAACGCGTTTCATCTCATTTCCTTCCCTTGAGAGTGATGTCACCAAACTGGCTTTCGTCGCGATACGGACGCGCCGGGTTGCCCTTCCAATACAAAGCGCGGTCATTGCGCCCGCCGTCGTCGTCATCATGGACACAGATGTTGAAGCCGAACGTCACGTCCTCATCATCAGCCGGCGGACGCCGACGACCGAGGCACGCCCAAGTGAAGAAGAGATCGTAGTGAATCCGCCACGAACCGTCTTCAAGCTGCTGCTGACTGACCGTGCCGCGCCAAGCCTCACCGAAAGACTTCGGAAGCCCCGAGAAGTCGCTCTGAGCCGCCCCGTTCGCCACCAGGGTGAACTCGCCGCCGTACTTGAGTCCGTCGCCCGCACGCGAATCGGTCGCCTTGTCGTGGTTCCCGTCGAAGAAGACCTCGAGATTATCGTCGTCCCAACTCGGACACGTCACGGTCCCAGGCTTGCAGTCATCCGTCACAATCTTGTCGTCCCGCACCGTCGCCACGACCTGAATGCCGTCGATGTGCCGCCAAAGCTGAAACTCAAAGGAGCAGTTCGCCGCGTCTTTTGTACGGCCGTATTCATCATCCCACACGCCATTCTCAGGCGTAACCGAGATGAGTTCCGTATGGGACAACGGACCGCAGGCGCGACGATAGGCAAGATGGAACGCCGAACATCCGGAAACGACCAGCATCAGCACAGGGAAGACTACCGTTTTCACGTTCATGGGCATATTATAACACTTTGAAAATGCGACGAAAATCAGCGTCTGTCAGTCCCGTCCCCGACGGCAGGCAGAGTCCGAGCGCGAAGAGCGTTTCCGCGACTTCTCCGCCATAGGTCCGACTCCCACGGAAAACCGGCTGCAGATGAAGCGGTTTCCAGACCGGACGCGCCTCGATGTCCGCCTTTGCAAACCGCGTCAGAAGACGGTCACGGGCCTTCTCGGAGTCCGTCAGGGCGACCGAAAGCCAATGGTTCTCCCCTTCGACCTCCGGCAGCAAATCAAGGACCTCGCGATACCGCTCGGCGTGTGCCCGACGTTTCGCGAGAATCCCCTTCAGCTTCTTCAGCTGCGCAAGCCCGACGGCCGCGAGCAGATTGCTCAGACGATAGTTGTAACCGACCTCTTCATGCTGATACCAGGGGAACGGTTCACGACTCTGCTGACTGCGCTTCCGCGCCCGCGCGGCAATTCCCGCATCGTCCGTGACAATCGCCCCGCCGCCCGAGGTCGTGATGATCTTATTGCCGTTGAAGGAATAGACGGCGGCAATTCCTGCGCTACCCGCCGGACGGCCCTTGTACCGCGCGCCAACCGCCTCGGCCGAATCGTTCACGTACACGGCCCCGTATTGTTCGCAAAGCGCCGCGATGGCATCGTAGTCACAGCATCGTCCGTAGAGATCGACACCGAGAACCAGGAGACGAGGGCGCCGGCGTGTTTGGGTCGGGGATCGGTTGGGCCGGGCGAGATCGGCGAGAGCCCGGGACAGGAGTGAGACGTCCATGTTGCCGGTCGCATCCGAATCGATGAAGACCAGCTTCGCGCCGCGGTGCCAGGCAGGACCTACCGTGGCGATGAAGGTCAGTGTGGGAGCGAGGACCGTCCAGGAGGAATCGACGCCGAACTCGGCCATCAGCAGATCGATCGCCGCCGTGCCGCCGGAAACCACGACCGCATGTTGGCGACCGGACAGCTTCGCCAGCCGACGTTCAAATTCATCGACCATCGGACCGCACGGAGCCACATAACCCGAATCAAAGGCCTTCTCAACGGCCCGACGCTCCTCGGGGCCGACAAACGGCGGAGAAAGGAAGATCCGCGAGCGCCTCATTTCGGCAATTCCTCCTTGCGCAGCCAGCCCGTGTGATGTCCGTCATCCACACGCACCCAGTCCCGGTACGTCTCGAGCGTTTGGAACGACGCTTCCGAGACCTGGACCGTGCAAAGCTCCTGGGCATCCGCCCAGGGGGCAAATCTCAGTTTGACGACACCCGTCTGCGTGCCCTTGGTGTCGACGGCGACGGACTCCGTCGTCTCATCGGAGCAGGCGACATAATACAGTTTCGGCCCTTTGCCTGTCACCCGAAGATATTCGCGCGTCGCCGTATCGTAATAGGAGAACGTCTCATCCGGAACGGACGGCGAACCGTCGGCGACGAAATACTTCCGCCAGACGATCCGTCCCGGCGTCCGCGCCAGTTCGTCGGGAACCGCACCCATCGGCACATAACCGCGCCCTTCCAGCACGCAGGTCACGACGACGACGTCATTGGTCTCGACCTGGTTGCGGTCCACGCTCAGACGAAGACGGTAGTTGCTGCCCACGACGCCCGTGAAGTCCGCCGGCTGACTCTGGGTCGGAAGCGGCTTGACCACCAGCTTCACCGGATTAGCCGTCTCGGCGAACGAGTTCGAGAACATGAAGGTGCTCGTCCGGCGTCCGCTCCCCGTCTCGATCCGTCCGCTGATCATGCCATCGACCGCAAAGGTGACGTGTCCGTCGAACGGCGCATCGACACGCACCGGCACGGAGAGGCGACGGACGACATTGGACGGATTCGTCGAGACGCCGTTGGAGAGGTTCTTCTGCGCGCCCAGCACGACCAGGCCGGGGATGTCGGAAGCCCGCAGCTGGATGTTCTCGACGGTATGGGACTTCGGGGTCTCCAGCGCGATGATGAACTCAAAGGGATCCCCGACTTGAAGGTTGGTCTTACTGAGGCAAACGGACGCCTTGACCTTCACCTCCGCCTGCTGCTGGCCGTTGAACGTCATGACCATCGGAAAGCCCCCGCCCACGGACTGAACGGCCGTGCGCTGGGTCCGCATGGTCGACTGCACGGTTCCAAAGGCCTGCTGAATCATGCGGTCCATCTCCGCACACGGATCCATGATGCCCTGCGCCGCACCAACCAGCGGCAGGAGGAGGATCGCCAGGCAGGCCATCGCACGAATGGCGCGACCGCACAGCCAGAAGACCAGCCCCAACACGGCAATCGTCAGGACCGTCCAGAGCACGCGCCCTTTCCAGCCAAAACGTAGCAAGGGACGCAGGGTCTGACGCCACGCAGGCAGCTCGACCGCCGCATTGTCATACTTCCGTGCGAGCGCCGCCACGATGCCGCGTTCGATCGCCGGTGTCTGTCCGATCCGCCATTCCAACGACGAATAGATCCCCATCGCTTTCGCCCATTGACCTTCGAGAATCAGCGCCGACGCCTCATTGAGACGTGCCTCAGGATAGGTAAAGCGGGAGAAGGAATCCGACGTCGGATTGCGACAGGCCTTCTTCCAGCGGAAGAGCTCGTCCTCGCTCACCTGTTCGGACAGGGAAATGATGATGCCGTCCGGCATCGGGAGGCCCTTGTCCATATCCTCAAGCCCCGCCAGGGCGGCCTGTGCCGCGGGCTTCACGTGGACAGGCAACGGACGCGTGGAGATCGTGCAAGGCGTGCCATCAGGCATCTGGTAGGAGAATGACAGCGCGGGGAATTCCAGCACGCCCTCCCGCAGGGGACGGACGCGGTAGATGAGACGGCGCGCAATTCCGTTGTCCGCGGTATCCGTCTTGGCACTGCGATCGTCCAACTTCCAGGTCGAAGCGTCCACGACCTTGGAAATGGCCGGCGGATGGATGTTCTCAAGCTCCGCCGTGCCCACGAAGTCGATTGAAAGCGT
>CALZAJ010000175.1 GCA_945613785.1 uncultured Verrucomicrobiota bacterium
GAAGACGTCGACCGAAAAAGGGGAGAACCGGACAGCCATCTAAAAACACCATGTTACAAACAACTGCTCCACTTTTTTTCTCTCGTGTGCTATAATATCCTTAACATTACGGGGGTTGTAGAACTATGGCCAAAGAGAAAGTTAAGAATCCGAGAATCCTGATCGTCACGCCGGAGATCACGTATCTGCCGGAGGGCATGGGCAACCTGGCGGGCAAGATGTCCGCGAAGGCGGGCGGCATGGCCGACGTGTCCGCCTCCCTCACCGCCGCGCTGTATCAGCTTGGCGCCGACGTGCACGTGGCGTTGCCGCACTACCGCCGCATGTTCCACGTCGAGACGGCCCAGCTCGTGAGCGAGGAGCTCCGCAAGTACAAGAGCCACCTCTCCGACGAGCGCATTCATCTCGCCGAGGACCGTTGCTTCTACTATCGCGACACGGTCTATGATCGCGGCGACGGCAATCTGAAGCTGGCGCTCGCGTTCCAGCGCGAGGTGATCAACAACATCATCCCGCGCGTGCAGCC
Organism: uncultured Verrucomicrobiota bacterium; assembly: GCA_945613785.1. Lineage (GTDB taxonomy): Bacteria > Verrucomicrobiota > Kiritimatiellia > RFP12 > UBA1067 > UBA1067. The sequence goes on from CALZAJ010000175.1 coordinate 527, forward strand.
CGATCTCATTCATTGCAACGACTGGATGACGGGCCTGATTCCGGCGGCAGCGCGCCGCATGGGCATTCCGTGCCTTTTCACGGTCCACAACATCCACACGCAGAAGCTCACGCTGGCGCAGGTCGAGGATGCGGGCATTGACGCGGCGGAGTTCTGGTCCAACCTCTACTACAGCTATCCGCCGTACAGCTACGAGGAGTCCCGCAACAACAACCAGATCGACCTGCAGGCGTCCGGTTGCTTCGCGGCGCACTTCATCAACACGGTCTCGCCGACCTTCCTCGAGGAGATCGTGAACGGCTGGCATTCCTTCGTGCCGGATTCGATCCGCAACGAGATGCGCGGCAAGTATCACGCGGGGTGCGCGGCGGGCATTCTGAATGCGCCCGATGCGGCGGACAATCCGGTGACGGACGACAAGATCCCGTTCAAGTACGGCCCTGACAATCATTGGGACAAGAAGCGCGAGAACAAGCTGGCGCTCCAGCACGCGCTCGGACTCGAGGAGAATCCGGATGCGCCGCTGTTCTTCTGGCCGAGCCGTCTCGACCCCGTCCAGAAGGGTCCTCAGCTGTTGACCGACATTCTTTACCGCTTCCTTGACAAGTACTCGGCGCAGCACGCCCAGCTCGCGGTCATCGCGAACGGTCCGTACCAGCAGCCGTTCTGGGACATTCAGGGCTTCCACGGCCTCCAGAAGCGCTTGGCGGTGCACAACTTCGACGGCCGTCTCTCGCAGTTGGGCTTCGCGGCATCCGACTTCACGCTCATGCCGTCGCTGTTCGAACCGTGCGGTCTGCCGCAGATGCAGGCGCCGATTTACGGTTCCCTTGCGATCGCCCACAACACGGGTGGTCTGCACGACACGGTCGAGATGCTCGACTTCGATGGCTCGAAGGGCAACGGCTTCGTCTTCGACACCTACGATTCCCAGGGCCTCTTCTGGGCGATGGATCAGGCGATGGCGTTCTACATGCAGCCGCGCGAGGTCCGTGAGCGCGAGGTCCGTCGCATCATGGCCGAGTCGGTCGCCCCCGTCAACCCCGAGGCATGCGCGAAGGAGTACATCAAGCTCTACGAGAAGATGCTCGAGCGTCCTCTCGTCAAACGGTCTTCCGCGGAATGACGCATCTGCTCGACGATACGTATCTGAAGCCGTTCGAGGCCGCGATTCGCGGCCGTGCCGACCACGCCGTGGCGCGGGCGAACGAGCTGACGGGCGGGAAGGGCACGTTGGCCGACTGGGCCAGTGCGCACGAATTCTACGGGCTGCACCGCACGGCGCGCGGCTGGGTGTTCCGCGAATGGGCGCCGCATGCGACGTCGATGTGGCTGGTGGGTGACTTCTCCAAATGGAAGATCGACCCGCGCTTCGAATGCTTCCGGCGTCCGAAGTCCGACGTCTGGGAGTGCAAGATCCCGGCGAAGGCGATCCGTCATGGCGACAACTACCGTCTTGAGATGCGCTGGGAGGGTGGCCGCGGCGAACGCATCCCCGCCTATGTGCGTTATGTGAAGCAGGATCCGGAGACGAACCTCTTCTGCGCCCAGGTCTACGAGCCGAAGGCGAAGTACGTCTGGCGGCATGCCTCACCGAAGGCGCCGAAGATGCCGTTCATCTACGAGGCGCACGTGGGCATGGGCTCCGAGGAGGAGAAGGTCGCCTCTTACGCGGAATTCCGAGACAACGTGTTGCCGCGCATCAAGAAGGCCGGCTACAACACGGTCCAGCTGATGGCGATCATGGAGCATCCGTACTACGGCAGCTTCGGTTATCACGTCAGCTCCTTCTTCGCGGCGTCCTCGCGTTTTGGCACGCCCGACGAACTCAAGTCGCTGATCGACACGGCGCACGGCATGGGTCTCAGGGTGATCATGGATCTCGTCCATTCCCATGCGGTCAAGAACGAGCGCGACGGGCTGTCGCTCTTTGACGGCACCGACTACCAGTATTTCCACTCGGGTCCGAAGGGCTGGCACTCGGCCTGGGACAGCCGTTGCTTCGACTACGGCAAGACGGACGTCCTGCACTTCCTCCTCTCGAACTGCCGCTTCTGGCTTGACGAATACCATTTCGACGGCTATCGTTTCGACGGCGTCACCTCGATGCTGTTCTGGAACCACGGTCTCGGCGACGCGTTCACGAACTACGGCATGTACTTCAACGGGTCGATGGACGACGACGCGTGGTGCTATCTCAATCTCGCGAACCGTGTCATCCACGAGGTGAATCCGCAGGCGATCACGATCGCCGAGGACGTCTCGGGCATGCCAGGCTGCGCGGCGCCGGCGAAGGACTGTGGCATCGGCTTCGATTATCGCATGGCGATGGGCGAGCCTGACTTCTGGTTCCGCCTGGCCGAGAAGCTCAGTGACGACGACTGGCCGATGGGCGGTCTGTTCTACGAGCTCACGAACAAGCGTGCGGAGGAGAAGGTCGTCAGCTACGTCGAATCTCATGACCAGGCGCTGGTGGGCGGCAAGACGTTCTTCTTCACGCTGGCGGACGCGGCGATCTACTGGGGCATGGGCAAGGACCAGCACGGTCTCGAGGTTGATCGCGCCGTGGCGCTTCACAAGCTCGCGCGTCTGGCGACGGCGGCGTTGAACGGCGGCGCCTATCTCAATTTCATGGGCAATGAGTTCGGCCATCCCGAGTGGATTGATTTTCCGCGACAGGACAACGGCTGGAGCTATCATCACGCCCGGCGTCAGTGGTCGCTCCGAGACGATCCGAACCTTCGGTTCAAGCCGCTCGCCGACTTCGACGAGACGATGCTGGCGGCGCTCGCGAAGGGGCTCAAGGCGGCGAAGCCCGAGCAGCTCCTGGCGAACGAGCCCGACAAGGTGTTGGCGTTCGTCCGTGGCGATCTCATGTTCGTCTTCAACTTCCACCCGACGCAGAGCTACTCCGACTACGGAGTGATGGTTCCGCCGGCGACGAAGTGGAAGCACCTGTTCGACTCTGATGAGGAGCGTTTCGGCGGGCAGGGGCGGATCGCCAGCGGGCAATCCTACGACCCCGTCCTGGTGCCGTATCAGAACGAATTGGTGCAGCAGATTCGTCTTTATCTTCCGGCGCGTACGGCCACCGTGTTGAAGCGTCGCTGATATTGTGCTAAAATATTCAAATCATCAACCAAAATAAAGAAGAGGTGGGTTATCGCACAGTCCTTCACTCGGGTCAACTACAAGATTCGCGTTCCGCGTGTTCGCGTTCTTGATTCTATGGGCAACATGTTGGGCGTCATGGATACGCGTGACGCGCAGCGGATGGCGGAAGATCGCGGTCTCGACCTGGTCGAGATCACGCCGAATGCCGTTCCTCCGGTCTGCAAGATCATGGACTACGGAAGGTTCAAGTACGAGGAGTCCATCAAGG
>CALZAJ010000176.1 GCA_945613785.1 uncultured Verrucomicrobiota bacterium
GGCACGTCGGGATGCTCCTTCTCGACCTTCGCGATGCCCTCGGGGGCGGCGATGAGGTTGAGGAAGACGATGCGCTTGTAGCCGAGCTTCTTGAGCTGGGCGAAGGCATCGCAGGCGCTGCCGCCGGTCGCCAGCATCGGATCGATGACGATGGCGAGCTCATCGCCCTTGGCCGTCGGGACCTTCGCGTAATACGGAACGGGTTCGGCCGTCTCTTCGTTGCGCTGCATGCCGAGGACGCCGACCTTGGCGTACGGGAGCACGTGGAGCATGGCGTCCAGCATCCCCATGCCAGCGCGGAGGATCGGAACGAGCACGATCTTGTCCTCGATCTTGACGCCCGTCGTCTTGGCGACCGGCGTCGTCACCGAGACCTCGACCGTCTTGAGGTCCTTGAGGCTCTCGATCGCCAGGAACTCGGTGATCTCGTTGACGAGTTCGCGGAACTGCTTGGGCTTGGTGTTGATGTCGCGCATCAGCGTCACGCGATGCTTCACGAGCGGGTGGTTGAGGACGGTATGCATGATTCAGTTCTCCAATTGTCGACTGCCAGTCAGAAACGGACTGCCACCGTCTTCCGTCGCCTGTTCCCAAGTCAGGTGACACGAAGTCCAGACCTTGGAGACAAGACGAATCATAGACGCAGCAGACGAAGATACCAGGAAACGAACTCGGCCCCCCAGAACATCCAGGTGAGGCACCCGAGACAGATATAGGGTCCGAACGGAATCGCGACGAACCTGCCCAGTTTCGCCTTGGACAGCAAAATCATGCCGATGCCGATGACCGAGCCATAGACGGAGGAAAGCATCAACGTGACAAGCACGGCCTCCGGGCCCAGAATCGAGCCGATCGCCCCCATCAGGAAGACGTCACCCATGCCCATCGCCTCGCGCTTGAAGGCGATGCCGCCGACCCAACGGATCAGCCAAAGCAGACCGAAGCCCAAGGCGCCGCCGACCAGACACCGTACGGGGTCGATGAAGAACATCGGCTGCTCGGGCAGGAGATTGTGGAAGTGATACGGCGTGAAGGTCAGGATCGCCCAGAAGACGAGCGAGACCAGGATGCCGTAGATCATGCCACCGACCGTGACGAAATCCGGTAGAAGCTGCAGGTCATAGTCGATGAAAGACCCGACGATCATCAGCGAAATCCAAATCCAGGCCAGAGGCGCGAAATAGCCATAACGCCAGAACGCCGCCAGGAAGAGGATGCCGCCCAGGATTTCAATCAGGATATAGCGTGGCGCAATCGGGGCCTTGCAATGAGCACACTTGCCGCGGAGCGCGAGCCACGCGATGATCGGCAGGTTCTGATACCATTTGAGCGGCGTGTTGCACTTGGGACAGTGCGACGGCGGAGAGACGATCGACTCATCGCGCGGCACGCGCCAGATGACCACGTTCAGGAAGGAGGCGATGCATGCGCCCATCCAGAACGAGAACACGCTTAAAATGTTGATCAGGCCTCTTTCCACACCCGCACCGTATCGTTATTCGCTCTTTAGTTCGCGGCCCATCATCGCCGCCACGGCCTTCTTGGCGTCGAAGTCCTCGTAGCAGAGGGCGTAGACGAGCTCGCAGATCGGCATGTCAACGCCGAGCTTCGCGGCGATTTCATGGACGACCTTAGCGTTCCAGACGCCCTCGGCGACCATCTGCATCGAACCGAGGATGTCCTTGATCTTCTCACCCTGACCAAGTCGCTCGCCCACGGAGTGGTTGCGCGAATGTTTCGACGTGCAGGTGACGATCAGGTCGCCGATGCCCGCCAGCCCGTTCAGCGTCTCGTCGAGGCCGCCATAAGCGAGGACGAAGCGCTTCATTTCCACGAGGCCGCGGGTGATCAGCGCGGCACGCGTATTGTCCCCGAAGCCCATGCCGTCCGAACAACCAACGGCAATCGCCAGCACGTTCTTGACCGCGCCGCCGATTTCCACGCCGACAGGGTCCTTCGACGTGTAGACGCGGAAGAGCGGACCCGACCAGATTTCCTGGACGCGCTTCGCCTTCGCCTCGTCGGCGCACGCGGCGACAATCGTCGTCGGGATGCCGCGGGCGACCTCTTCGGCATGGGTCGGCCCCGCGAGCGCGACGATTGGACCCGCGCCAAGGATCTCCTCTCCGAGATCGGTCATGCGACGGTTCGTCTTCTCGCAGAGCCCCTTGGTGATGGAGACGACGAGCATCTCCGGCGTAATCAGGCCCTTGAATCCCTCGACGACCGAGGTAAAGAACTTCGACGGCGCCGCGAGAACAACCACATCCGCCCCCTTCACAGCCTCCTCGCGATCGGCCGTGTACTTGAGCGCCTCAGGAAGCACAACGCCCTTCAGGAACCGTTCATTGCGCCGCGTGCGCTTCTGCTCCTCGATGTAGTCCGCAAACGCACCCCACACCGTAACGTCATGACCGTAGCCGCAGAGCAACATCGCGTTGGCGGTTCCCCAGCCGCCGTCTCCGATAACAGCAATCTTCATACCGTAATTATAGCAGAAATTAAAAGATGTGTCCCATTTTTTCGCGCTTGGTATCGAGATAGCGCTTGTCATGCACGTTGGCCGGAATGACGATCGGCACGCGCTCGACAATCTCGAGTCCGTAGCCCTCGAGACCTGCGATCTTGCACGGATTGTTGGTCAGGAGACGAAGCTTGTGGATGCCGAGGTCGACCAGCATCTGGGCTCCTTCGCCATAGTCACGGAGGTCCGGCGCAAAACCGAGCGCGACATTCGCCTCGACCGTGTCCATGCCCTGCTCCTGCTTCTTGTAGGCGTGCAGTTTGTTCGCAAGTCCGATACCACGACCTTCCTGACGCATATAGAGGACGGCGCCGCGGCCTTCCCGCTCGATCATCTCCATCGCGGTGTGGAGCTGCGGACCGCAGTCACAGCGCTCGGAGCCGAGCACATCGCCGGTGAAGCATTCGGAGTGGACGCGCACGAGCGCAGGTTCGCCGTCACCGACGTTGCCCTTGATGAGCGCGAGATGCTCGAGGCCCGTGACGCGGCTGCGGTACATGCGCAACTTGAACTCACCGTGGGCGGTCGGCATATTGACCTCTTCGACGAACTCGACGAGCTTGTCGTTCTTGCGGCGGTATGCGATCAGGTCGGCGATGGTCGTCATCTTGAGCGAATGCTTCTTCGCAAACGCCTCGACGTCGTCCATGCGCGCCATATTGCCGTCGTCCTTCATGATTTCGCAGCAGAGGCCCACTTCCTTGAGCCCCGCGAGGCGGCAGAGGTCGACGGTGGCCTCGGTATGGCCCGCGCGACGAAGGACGCCACCTTCGCGCGCCTGGAGCGGAAACATATGACCGGGACGGCGGAAGTCGGCGGGCTTGACCCCCTCCTTCACGCAGGCGAGCGCCGTCATCGAGCGCTCCGCGGCAGAGATGCCGGTCGTCGTGTCGATGCCGTCGATGGAAACGGTGAAGGCCGTCTGGTGGTTGTCCGTGTTCTGGACGACCATCTGCGGCAGATCGAGCTTGCGGCACCAGTCCGCGCTCATCGGCATGCAGATGAGGCCCTTCGCGTGGGTGGCCATAAAGTTGACGTTCTCGCGCGTCGCGTATTCCGCGGCGCAGATGCAGTCACCCTCGTTCTCGCGGTCGGCGTCATCCGTGACGAGGATGATCTCCCCGTTCCGAAGCGCCGCCAAGCAAGTCTCAACAGAATCAAACATTCCACCCACCTATTCGCTATTCACTAGAACCTATAACCTATTCACTTCATCGGGGCTCGCTCACGAGCCCGGATGGCACGCCTTGCCGCCGGCCTTGCACATCGGGCACTCGGCCGCGGTCCAGGTCTCGGGGGTCATCTGCATGAGGGAGAACATCGGGATGCGTCCGAACTTCACCTTGCCGGCGCTGCGGTCG
>CALZAJ010000177.1 GCA_945613785.1 uncultured Verrucomicrobiota bacterium
TCCGTTCTCAAGCACGGCGACGCGCGTCTCCAGTTTCTCGACGTTGACGACGATTTCGCGCTTCAGCTTCGAGCGCTTGAACCAGCCAAACAGATTCATCTGAGTTCCTCCCTGTGAATTGATATGCTTTGAACGATGCCAAGTCCGGCCATCACGATCACGAGGAACGTGCGTCCGGACGAAATGAACGGTAGCGGAAGTCCGGTGATCGGCACCAGGCCGATGGACATCGCGATATTGACGTAGACGTGGGCGAAGATCAGGGTCGAGACGCCGAGCGCCATCAGGCGTCCGCGCAGGTCGGTGGCCGTCCCGGCCGTCCAGACGCCGGACAGACAGAGCACCGCGAAGAGTCCGAGCAACGCCAGCGAACCCATGTACCCCTGTTCCTCCGCATAGACGCAGAAGATGAAGTCGTTCATCGAGACCGACTGCGGCAGGTACTTGAGGTGATTCGTCTCGCCCTTGCCGAAGCCCTTGCCCCAGACGCCGCCGGACGCGATGGCGATGCGGGCCTGCAGATAGTTGTAGCTGCCGCCCGTGCGGTCCCCCTCCGGGAAGAGGAAGGTCTGGATGCGTCCGTACTGATGCGGCTTGAGCGGCGCCAGCGCGAAGCGCTTCTCCTGCGTCTCTGTCCGCCGGTCATCGCCGGCGCCGAGATAATAGCGGATCGACTGACGGGTCTTCTCCGCCGCCCCGGGCTTCTCGGCCTCGTAGACGGACCCGAGCAATGTCGCGGCCAACAGCACGCCGACACCCATCATGGTGACGATGCCCTTGCGCCAGACGCCGGCAACGAGCAGGATCACGATCACCGCCGGCACGAGCGCCAGGGTCGTGCCGAGATCGGGTTCCATCAGGATCAGCAAGGCCGGAAGCCCGGCGAGACCGGCCGCCACGAGGAAACCGCGGAAACCAAAGCGTCCGCGGAAGGAGAACTCCTCCGAGCCGAAGACCTGGGACAGGAAGGCGAGGACGCAGAGCTTGGCGACCTCGCTCGGCTGGAAGAACCAGAGCCAGCGCTTGCCGCCCATCTGCGAAGAGCCCACGAGCAGCACCAGCACGAGCAGCAGAACCGCACCCACGTAGGCGGGCAGCGACAGCCAGGACAGGTAGCGGCGGTAGTCGACGAAAGCCAGCACAGCGTAAATCGCGAGTCCGAAGACCGCCGTCTGGAGATTGTCGATCCACTTGTCGTGGAAGAAGACGTCACGGGCGCCGCCCGCGGACTTGATCGTCAGCGTGCCGATGACGACCAGCGCGATCATCGCGCCGAAGGACAGCCAATTGAACCTGAGGAGCTTCCGAATCATTCGGCACCCCCCTTCTCCGCCGGCGGACGGTTGAAGACCGTCTTCAGGACCGCACAGACCTTCGGCGCCGTCGTACCGCCGCCCGATTCACCGCGTTCGATCACCATGGCGATCGCCACTTCGCGATCCTGGGCGTCCGGGCGGGACGCCTCCGTCCCCTTCGCATAGGCGACGAACCAGGTGTTCTTGCGTCGCGTCGCGCCACGACCGAGTTCAGCCGTGCCGGTCTTGCCCATGACCTCCGCCTCGACGCCGTCCGCGCCGCGGTGACCGGTACCGGTCCGACTGACGACCGCCCGCAGGCCCTGGCGGACCGCCGCCAGATGGTCCTTGGGCACGGACAGCGGAACCGAATCGAAGGACAGGCCTTCCTTCAGGTGCGGACGCACCAGGCGGCCCGTGCCCAGCGCACCGATGACACGAGCCATCTGAAGCGGCGTCACGAGCAACATGCCCTGTCCGATCGACATCTGGGCGAGATCGCCCGGATACCAGCGTTCGCTATAGGTGTTCCGCTTCCAGGTATCGTCCGGGACGATTCCCCGATAATCCGACACGAAGTCGAGACCCGTCGCCGAACCGAGACCGAAGGTGCGGGCCATCGTCATGACGGCGTTCGTGCCGGCCATGCAGCCGGTCCGACAGAAATAGGCGTTGCAGCTCTCCTTCAGCGCCGTGCGGAGGTCCAGTTCGCCGTGCCCCCACGTGCGCGCACAGCGGATGCGGAATTTGCCGAGATAATAGGCGCCCGTGCATTCGTACTCCTCCGCGGGGTTCAGTCCGACGGACAGCCCCGCCAGCGCGGTAATCGGCTTGAAGGTCGATCCAGGGGCGTACCCTTCCGCACAGGCGCGGTTGAGCAACGGCTTGCGCGAATCCTTCAGGTAGCGCGCGTAGAGATCGGCCTTCAGGACGGGCACGAACTCGTTCGGGTCGAAGGTCGGGGCGCTGGCCATCGCGAGGACCGACCCGTCGCGCGGATCGAGGACGACGCAGGCGCCGCAGTGACCCCGCAACTGGCGTTCGACCTCGCGCTGGATCGGCAGGTCGAGCGTCAGCCGTAGGTCAGGTCCCGCACACGGCTCGACGATCGTCCGTTCCGCACGCCGGAAACCGCGCGCGTCGACGAGCAGTTCGCTCTCGCCGGGCATGCCGCGGAGGAAGCTGTTGTAGTAGGACTCCAGACCGGTACGCCCCGAGAGCTCGTTCTCCTTGAAATGGAACTTGCGGTCGCCCGCCTCGGTCTTGGCATGCTCGCGTCCGACATAGCCGAGCAGATGGGCCGCCAGCAGGCCCTGCGGATAGTGACGCTCCAGACGCTCCTCGTAGTCGAAGCCCGGCAGGTCGAGCTCATGTTCGGCGAAGCGCGCGAGCGTATCCTCGTCGACGTTACGCCAGACGACGAGCGGACGCGAGACCTCGTTCGTCAGGTGACGCGCGATGTCACGAATCGTGAGCGGCGACTTTCGCCCGAGGACCTTCTCGGCCCGAGCGATGGCATTGGTGATTTCGGCCGCCGTGCCGCCCCAGCTCTTCTTGGCGAACGCCTCGGCGTTGAGAACGATGGACGACGCCGGCACGTTGCAGGCCAGGACCTCCCCGTGGCGGGCGAGAATCCGTCCGCGGATGCCGGCCGTCTGGACGCGGCGCTTGGACTGGCGCTCCATCTCGAACGTGCGCACCGCCGTGTTGTCGACCTGCTCCTCGCGGAGACGGACGGCCAGGACGGTGAAGCCCAGCACAAAGATCAGGGCCACCAGTCCGCAGGCAATCAGCGCCGAGAAGGGAGATTCCTCAGTCTTCACCGACCGCCCCCTTCCTATCCAGCCACACCAACACGACGGATGTCGCGAATGCCGTCATCAGACCGACGGGAAACGACACGAGAACCCGGCCGAAGATGCCGCCGGAAAGACCCGAGACCCACAGCCAGAGCCACAACTGGAAAAGCGGATAGACCACGGCCATGCAGACGGACGGCAGCCGCGAGAAGCGGGCCGCGACGGCGGCCAGCACGAAGAACGAAACGCTCGTCAGCCCCGGAAGCCCGGAAAGGGAATCCTCGACCGCACCGGCCGCCAAGGCGAAGAGCAACGCCACGAACGGCGTGCGACGCGTCGCAAAGAAGACGCTCGCGATCAGCAGGACCGGCACGCCGACGCCCAATACCTTGGGGGCCAGCTCCTCCACCGCCCCGCCGAAGGCGAGGACCAGCAAGGCGATCACAAACTGGACGAAATCACTTTTCACAGCGGATGAAGACGTCCTCCAGCGTCGCAAAATCGACGGTCGGCTGCACTTCACCCTGGCGCAAGGACTCAGCCCCCTTGAGGGAGCTCTCCAGCAAAGTACCGACCAGAATCCCGGGAGGAAACACCCCGCCGCGACCCGATGTGAAAACCATTGGACGCACCGGCAATCCGGCCGTATCCTTGAAATACCGCAGCACGAGCTTTTCGTCCGTACCGCCCGAAAGAATCCCTCCGACGCCGTCCGCGCCTTCCACGTAACACGCCACCTTGAGCGCAGGGTCCGTCACGAGGAGCACCTCCGCC
>CALZAJ010000178.1 GCA_945613785.1 uncultured Verrucomicrobiota bacterium
GGGGGCCTGATAGGGGCCCGTCCCAGCGTTGGCACAAGGGCGGACGCGGCTGGCGCTGGACGCACACGCATGCGCTTTCGCTCGTCACGCTGCTGGTGCCGCAGCGTCTCGGGTTTCGTCCGCTCATCCGCGGCGAATTCGATCTCGCGTATTCCTCGCTGATGCGTACCGATTTCGGACAGGGCTCGGTGACGGTCTGTGCGCTCGATTTTGAAGGCCGTGTCGGAGCGGGGAAGTGTCCGGCGGCGACCAAGGTCGCGACGGCGATGATGAACGCGTATTTTGCCGATGCGAGGTCTCCCGTGGGACGCGTGGCCGTGTCGGGACCTGATGCGAAGCGTCTTGCAGATTGCCTGGGTCTCGCGGTCGAGGACTATGACGCGGGAAAGGTCGGGGCTGGACTGGTCGTGATTGCCGGAAACGATTCCACGCTGGGTCTGGATGATTTGCGTGCTGCGGTCAAGAAGGGCGCCAAGGTGCTGGTCGTCGGAAATGACGAGATCGCCAAGGAAGCCGGCTTCACGTTCACGAAGTTCTTCGAAACGCAGATCCGCTGGGCTCAGAAGAAGATGGAGTATGCGGACGACCATATGAAAGACTTCAAGCGTCCGAAGAACCAGGCCTGCGATCTGGCCGACGATGGGGATGATCTTGGCCTCTCGCTCGACGAGGTGAAGGTCGAGAAGAAACTGCCGCGGAAGCCGAAGGGCATCAAGGACTGTGAAATCCCGCTCGTCTGGTATGCGACGACGAACAAGGTGGAGCGTTCGTTCTGTCGCTCGCTGGATCAGAAGAACTGGGAGAAATTCCCGCACAGGGGCGTCGGACTCTCCTTGCTCCGTTGGCGCGAATCGCCGCGTCCTTCGCTCCTGACGGACCGTGCGGGCTGGACGCTGACCGCAGACGGCGTCTTTGCGATTTCCGATGACGGTGGGATTCTCTTGGATCAGATCTCGCCGTTCAAGGTCCTTGACGAGCGCAGTCGTGGCGGAAAAGACGGAAAGGGCGATTCGGTCGGCAAGGCGAACTATTCGCTTTCGCTTGACAACAACCTTCGCCGTCATGCGCTGATATTGATGAACTGGGGTGTCGCGCCGTCTCCCGCCGCCTTGCGCCGTCTCTTCGATGTGAAGTCCGAGGGGACCCTCTACTGGTCCGCCAACCGCGGCTTCGACCCTTACGGGTACGTTTACTGGTAATTTTCGCGGAAATTAGGTAAAATAGTCTCATGAAAAGATTTGTCCTTATTTTCATCCTCATCGCGGCCTTGGTTTCCTGCGGTGCCTGTGCTTTTATTCTGAACAATTGCCCCGATTCGCAGGCGGCGGAATATCTGCGTCAGCGGCGAAACGAGGCGCAGTCCTGGGTCTCTTCCCAGTGGAACGCGATGTATGAGTGGTTCCGCTCGTTCTCCGACAAGAAGCCGGAAGTGGAGGCGAGGGAAGAGGAACCCTCGGGCGTTGATGTCGCTGAGCCGGAGACTCCCGTTGCCGATCCGACGGCCGAGACGGACAATGGCGTCGATGAGATTCCGACCCAGGCGGCCCTCGCACCGTACCCCTGGAAGTTCTCGAAGGAGAACTGGTACGGCGGCCGCGGACTGGTGACGAAGGATGTGGCCGGTAAGGTCATCATGGTCTATGTCTGGAACTCGGAGGTCGAGGAGAGCGTGGCGCTTCTGCCGCGCATTCAGCGGACCTGGGCGGCCTACAGGCATAAGCCGATCATGGTCATCGGCTCTCACCGCGGCGGTGCCAAGTCGGACGCGACGGCGAAGATCATCAAGGAGAAGAATCTCACCTTCCCCAATTTCGAGGGTGCGGGCTTCAAATGTGAACCGCGCGGCATCTCCCAGTATCCGTTCATCTATGTCGTCAACGCCAAAGGCCAGGTCGTTTACCGTGGCCGTGACGACATGGCGGCGACCGAGGCCCTGGTCAGTGCCATCGACTTCAAGTCCGCAAAATAATTTTTCATTAAAAAATCTCAGTTTTCTCTTTTGGAAGTCCCATTTTGTGCTATAATTTGGGTCTAATCCAAAGGGAGAAACTGTCATGGCAAAACCTTCGTTTCAAGTCACCGATTTTGGCGTAACAAAATACGGCGAAAAGGCGAAAAAATATACACTTAACGGTGCTGGCGGCGTGATTCTTGAAGTCAGCGACTACGGCGGCAAGGTTGTGCGTCTTTTCACCCCCGATCGCAAGGGCAAGATGAAGGATGTCGTAGTGGGTTTTGACTCTCCTGCGGGTTGGGATAACGGCGACCCCTACTGGGGCTGCATCATCGGCCGTTACGGCAACCGTATTGCCAAGGGCGAATTCAAGTTGAACGGCAAGAAGATCAAGCTTCCGGCGCTCAACAATGCGCCGGCCGGCATCGGCTGCAACCTGCACGGCGGTGCGCGTGGTTGGAATGCCTATGTGTGGGGTGCGCAGCCGTTCGTGAAGGGCGATGACGTTGGCGTCGTCTTCACGCACACGTCTCCTGACGGCGATGAGGGCTTTCCGGGCAAGGTCGAGATCAAGGTCACGTACACACTGACGAAGAAGAACGTCTGGCGCGTCGATTACGAGGCCGTTCCCGACAAGACGACGCCGATCAACATGACGCAGCACGTCTACTTCAATTTCAAGGGCGAGGCCGGCGGCACGATCGAAGACCACGTGATGAAGATTGCGGCGAAGGCGTTCACGCCGACCGATGCGGGCCAGATTCCGACGGGCAAGATCAAGCCGGTGAAGGGCACGCCGTTTGACTTCACGAAGGGCATGCGTGTCGGCGAGATGATCAACGCCCCGTGTCAGGATCTCGAGTTCGGTCGTGGCTACGATCACAACTGGGTGCTCGACAAGGGTGAGATGGTCACGGGCAAGAAGTCGAACAAGCTCGTCTTCGCCGCGAAGGTGACGTGTCCGCTCAATGGCCGCAAGGTCGAGGTCTACACGACCGAGCCCTGCATCCAGGTCTACACGTCCAACTGGTCCGACTACAACCAGACGGCGAAGGGCGGCGAGCATCTTTCGTTCCGCTGTGGCATTGCGCTCGAGACGCAGCACGCGCCTGACTCGCCGAACAAGCCGAAGTGGCCGACGACGTTCGTGAAGGCCGGCGAGGTCTATAAGTCCGCGACGGAATTCCGTTTCGGGGTTGAAGACTGATGGCGACGAGCTACACCTACGAACTGACGAATGACCAGCAGGAGCTTCTGCTGGGGATCATGGTGAACGGCAACTACCGGAAACGGGAGGTGCCGTATTCGCTTTGGTCGATTGAGGGCGACCACTTCAATGCGACGCTCTACGCGAAGGAAAAGCACGGCAAGCGCAAGCTTTGCGTCCAGGGTTCGAAGGCGGAGGACTTCGTTCTTTTCGTCCTCGAGCCCAACGTGCTCGGCGGGGCGTCGCTCGGTTATGAGCAGGTGTTGAATCCGGAGCTCACGGCTCCGCACGCTGGCAGCGACGAATCGGGCAAGGGTGATTTCTTCGGTCCGCTCGTCGTCTGCTGTGCGTATGTCGATGAGGAGATCGTTGCGGCGATCGACAACTTCACCTATTTCAACAAGAACGACAAGCGCGTGAAGCTTGAGGTCAAGGACTGCAAGCAGATGTCCGATGCGCAGGTTCTCGAGGCGGGACGTCAGCTCCGCAATCTGCTGGGTCCCGACGGTTATTCGGTCGTCAAGCTGGGTCCGGCCGCCTACAATCGGCTTTACGCGAAGATCAAGAACATCAACCGCATGCTGGCGTGGGCGCATGGCACGGCGATCGAGGAGCTGTTGGAGAAGAAGGCCAACTGCAACCGGGTTGTGGTGG
>CALZAJ010000179.1 GCA_945613785.1 uncultured Verrucomicrobiota bacterium
CCAAGACGCCGGTCATCGACCAGCTCCGTGCGCGCTACCCCCACTGCCTCCTCGACTGCTGCGGCGAAGCCGTGGGCCTGCCGGACGGCTACCAGGGCTCCTCCGAAGTCGGTCACCTCAACATGGGCGCCGGCCGCATCGTCGTGCAGGAGCTCAAGCGCATCGACGACGGTCTCGCCTCGGGCAGCCTCTTCGACAATCCGAAGTGGGCGAACCTCATCGCGAACTGGAAGAAGAACAACTCGCAGTTCCACTTCTTCGGCCTCCTGCAGGACGAGGGCGTCCATGCCCACCAGGAGCACCTCTTCAAGCTCATGAAGCGCGCCCGCGCCGAGTTCCCGGAAGGCAAGATCGTCGTGCATCCGTTCCTGGACGGACGCGACACGCCGCCGCGCTCCACGCTTGAGTATATCGCGCGCCTGAAACAGGAGCTCGCGACGATCGGCAATGCGACGATCGGCACGGCGATGGGCCGCTACTACGGCATGGATCGCGCGAAGAAGTACGCGCTCACCGACACCGCCTTCGAGTGCATCGTCAACTGCAAGGGCACCAAGATCGGCACGATCGAGGAAGCCGTCAAGCACGAGTACGAGACGGGCAAGACGCCGGACAACACGCCGATGACCGACGAGTACATCCCGTGCTATGTGATCGGCGACTACGCTGGCATGAAGGACGGTGACGTCGTCATGCACACGAACTACCGCCAGGACCGTGCGATCCAGCTCACCCAGGCGTTCGTCTGCGACGACTACCCGGGCACGCGCTCCAGCCGTCCGAAGGTGACGTTCCTCGGCTTCTCGCGCTACTGGGACGAGTTCGAGGACTATCTCCTCGGCGCGGGCGAGGGCGGCAGCTCGATGGACAACCTCCTCGGCGAGGTCATCTCCAAGGCCGGCCTCAAGCAGCTCCGCATTGCGGAGACGCAGAAGTTCCGCCACGTCACGAGCTTCTTCAACGGCAAGTCCACCACCCCGTCCGCGGGCGAGGATCAGGTCGACGTGCCGAGCCGCTTCGACCCCGCGACGTTCGCCTCCCATCCGGAGATGGATGCCTACACGGTCACGGACGAGCTCCTGAAGCGTCTCGAGAACAATCCGTACGGCTTCATCGCCGTCAACTACGCGAACTGCGACATGGTCGGCCACACGGGCGATCTCGCCGCGGCGACGAAGGCCGTCGAAGTGACCGACGAGTGCATTGGCAAGCTTCTGCCGCGCCTCATGGAGCTCGACGCTCACGTCCTCATCTTCGCGGACCACGGCAACGCCGAGCAGATGGTTGACTACAAGTCGGGCCTCACCAAGACCTCGCACACGCTCAACCTCGTCGAGTGCTTCTACGTCGCCAACGACGCTGCGGGCGTCCGACTAACCCCGCTCGCGAAGCTCTCCGCCGTCGCGCCGACTGCGCTTCAGATGCTCGGCATTCCGGTTCCGCCGGAAATGACGACGCCCTCGCTCCTCGCGGGCAAGGAGCCGTGGTCCAAGACCGCGCTCAACGTCTGAACCTGATGTGAAACTGCGGTTTCTCAGCACGGCCGTTGTCTGCATGGTTTCCTTGCAGGTGGCGGCCGTTGAGATTTCAAACCGCTATCGGAGTCCGCGCAACCCCGAACGCAAGGTGCGTCCGTCGACGGATTTCATCGTCCTCCATACGACCGAGGCACCGGCGAAGAGCTCGCTCAACAAGGTTTCCGAGCGCGGCGAATGCCATTTCTGCGTGACCGAGGAAGGGACGGTCTACCGGATCGTCGACCGCGACCGTGAGGCGTTTCACGCCGGCCGTTCGATGTGGAACGCGCGCGAGGACCTCGACAAGTATTCGATCGGCATCGAATGCGTCGGCTACCATGACAAGCCGATGCCGCTCATCCAGCTTTACGCGATCCGCGATCTCGTGAAAGAGCTGAAGGCGATGTACCGTCTCAGAGACGAACGTGTGGTCACGCACAGCATGGTCGCCTACGGTGCGCCGAACAAGTGGCAGAAGAAGAAGCATCGTGGACGCAAACGTTGCGGCATGTTGTTCGCGATGCCGAGCGTCCGCAAGATCCTCGAGCTCAAGGTGCGGATGACCTCCGACCCTGATGTGCGCGCGAAGCGTCTGACGGTGGGCGACCCCTATCTGGAGAAAGTGCTGTACGGCACGGTGGATACGATGCGCAATGCCTATCCCAAGAAGCCGGCTCCATCGGCACCCGCGCCAGCCCCGCGGCCCTCGGGCGGCATTCTGGGGATCTTCCGCCGCGAGGATCCGCCCGCGCCGAAACCGGCCGTCCGAGCCGGTTTCAAGCAGCCCCCGAAGAGCATCGTCGAACTCAAGGCCCGCGGCTACAAGAAGCGCGGCGCGGTCTCAAAGAAGCTGACGGCCTCGCAGATTGCGGGCGGCAGGTGGAACTCGTCCGACACCTATTACACGATCCGCAACAAGGTCATTCCGGGCAACATCATCAATCCCGCGAAGATTGAGGTCGGCATGGCGATCTGGATGAAGTGAGAACTTCACCCCTCGTCTCTTTTATTTTATGTTATAATGGCGCCATGAAGAAACTCATAGGGGTCTTGATGGGCGGCCTGCTGGCCGCGTCCGCTTTTTGTGCGCCGATTACGGGGAAGCATACCTTCGTCATAGGGGACGAGGCCTTCCTGCTGGACGGCAAACAGTTCGTCATTCGTTGCGGTGAGATGCATTTCGCGCGCATCCCGCGCGCTCTGTGGCGTCACCGCATCCAGATGGTGAAGGCCTGCGGCTTCAATGCCGTCTGCGCCTACATGTTCTGGAACAACCATGAACCGGTTCGCGGACGCTACGAGTTCACCGGCGAAAAGGATGTGGCCGCGTTCTGCCGCATCGCGCAGGAGGAGGGCCTGTGGGTCGTCCTCCGGCCGGGACCCTATACCTGCGCGGAATGGGAGTTCGGCGGGCTGCCCTGGTGGCTCCTCAAGAGTGACGGCATTAGGCTCCGTACGAGCGATGAGCGTTATCTCAAGCCGGCCTGCGAGTATCTGAGCGCCGTCGGCAAGGAGCTGAAGGACTGCCAGATTACGCATGGCGGCAATATTCTCATGGTCCAGGTCGAGAATGAATACGGCTTCTGGGGCAATGACAAGAACTACATGCGCCAGCAGTACGAGGCGGTCCGCAGCGCCGGTTTCGACGTTCCTGGCTTCTGCTGCAATCCCGCGTACAACCTCGCGAACGGACTGATCCCCGAGTTGACGCCCGTCGTCAACTTCGGGTCGAATCCGAAGAACGCCTTCGAGCAGCTCCGCAAGGTGCGCGCGACGGGTCCGCTCATGTGCGGCGAATACTATCCGGCTTGGTTCGACAGCTGGGGCGAGGGCCACAACACGAAGGGTGCGAAGCAGTGTCTGGCAGACCTCGAGTACATGCTGCAGCACAAGGCCTCGTTCTCCGTCTACATGGCGCACGGCGGCACGTCGTTCGGCTGGTGGGCGGGCTGCAACGCGCCGTTCCGTCCGCAGACCTCGAGCTATGACTACGATGCGCCGGTGTCCGAGGCGGGCTGGGCGCATCCGACCAAGTTTGCGGCGATGAAGGATCTCTTCGGCCGCTATTTGAACGAAGGCGAGACGATTCCCGAGCCGCCGGCGAAGAATCCGCTCCAGGCGGTGACCGTGGCGGCCGCGCCGCAGGCGGCCTCCCTGTGGTCCGTCGCCGATGACGTCGCGCGGACGGAGGATCCGCAGACGTTCGAGAAGGCGGACCTCGGCTACGGTTATGCCGTCTACCGCACGACGATTCCGGCCGGGAAGGGCGGCAACCTCGCGGCAGACGTCCGAG
>CALZAJ010000180.1 GCA_945613785.1 uncultured Verrucomicrobiota bacterium
ACTTTCATGAAAAAGATCGCCGCCTAAGAACTTTGGATAATCAGCCGCATTATTAAGAGCATAGACATTCGTTATATTGGCATACCACTTTTCAGAAAACGTTTTAAACGCTTCGCATGTAGGATCGAGAATATCGGGATTCTTGAATCCTGCGACCCATTCGCCGGTACGGAAAATACGCGAATCGGCGAGCTGATCATCGGCGGTAGAAGAAGGAATCAAGCCCACAAAGCCTTGAAAGATAGGTTCAATCCCGACTTCGCGCATAGCGCCCACCATCCATTTGCCGAGCGTAGCGTCGCGCTCGATCTGCTCGGCACTGACGGGGCCGCCCAAGCCTTGGAGATTGCCCATGTGCCACCATGCCGACGCCGCGTCGTCTGCAATATAATTCTTGCGCTGCTCCTCCGAATAGCCCATATCCGTAAGCGTCAAATCCCAGACCTTCTGAAGCCCCGCCGTCATCAGGGCGATATTGTAGCCCTGAAGCGCAAGGCGGTCGATCTCCTTCTGCCATTCCGCCTGACCCCAAAACGCCATCGTATATGAAATCGTGCAATAGTTGTAGGCGATGGCATAAGGATGAAGAGGTTTTACCGTGATTTCAGACTGAGGCAAAGGCCATTCGGTTGGAATGCGGCTCGCGCACCACGAAATATGGCCCTTGGCGATATCGCGGATGTAACGCCCGAGCGCGAGCGCGGCGGAGCGAGCATTCGTCGCACGGATCAGAATCGTTCCATCCTGCGCGGAAAGACGCGCTTCATCGCCCGCAGCATCAAGTTCCTGAAACTCGACCTTCGCGGCGAGATCAGGACTTACGCGCCCTGCGAGCGCATTGATACCAGTAAAATCCACCGCCGCGAACGCCGATGAAAATCCGAAAAACATAATGCTGAAGAAAACGACAACTTTATTAGATTTTTTCATAGAAAATATTCTATCATCTCGCTCTTGAAAAGAGAAGACTTTTTATGGGGTGTACAACCCAGTTCGCAAAAACCATGTTTACCTTTTCAATCGGCACCGATTTTTTCTAACCTTTTCCGCGCTTATTTTGATATACTAAACGCTGTAAGGTTAGATTGCGTGTAAGGTTTCCTTCAAAAGGAAGAAATAAGTGAAAAAAATTGCTGTTGCAGCTCTCGTTCTCGCGCCGGTGGCGGTCTTCGCCGGCCTTTATGGCGATACGCCGAATGAAAAGCACGCGTGGTCGGTCCACGATAGGAATCGTCCGAAGCCGTCCCGCGTGACAGTCAACGAGAAGGGCGTACCTTCCGACGCAATCGTCCTTTTCGATGGCACCAAGGCTTCCTTTGAGAAGAACTGGTCGAATGGCAAGGGTGATCCTGCGAAGTGGATCGTCAACGAGGAAGAAGGCTCGTTCTCCTGCGGTACGGGCTTCAAGTTCGGCGAGTGCGCGACCCGCGAGGAGTTCGGTGACTGCCAGCTGCACATCGAGTACAAGCATCCGGCCGACATCCAGACGATCCACAACGACGCGCAGATGCGCGGCAATTCCGGCATCTTCCTGATGGGTCCGCGCTTTGGCTACGAGGTGCAGGTGCTCGAGAGCTACTACACCTGCAAGGAGCTCGAGGGCCAGCCCGAGTTCATCCAGAACTATGCCGACGGCCAGGCGGGCTCCGTCTATGCCGAGAATCCTCCGCTCGTGAACCCGCAGCGCAAGCCGGGCGAGTGGCAGGTCTACGACATCGTCTTCCATCAGCCCGTCTGGAAGGGCGAGACGCTCGTCCATCCGGGTTCCGTCACGGTCTTCTTCAACGGCGTCCTCGTCCAGGACCACTGGGAGATGGAAGGTCAGACGACGCACTGCCGTCGCCGTCCGCTCAAGCCGCATCCGACGAAGGGTCCGCTCTCGCTCCAGGACCACGGCTGCCCTGTCTCCTTCCGCAACATCTGGCTGCGTCCGCTCGCGTCGCGTTGGGACAACCTCACGCACAGCGACCTGACCGCGTGCCCGCAGAAGGTGATGGAGTGTCGCCGCGAGACGGCTGCCGCGCTCTATGCGAAGATCGCCGATCCGAAGGCGGTCACGGCCGACAACATCAAGGCGCTGGCCGAGGTGATTTCCTATGCGAACGAAGGCAAGTACGCGGCGTCCTTCTGGCAGGCGCTCGAGGCCTATCGTGCAAAGCCGGGCGACGAGAAGGAAGTCGCGTCGGTCAACAGGGATCTTGATGTTCTCGTCCGCAACAACGTCATTCCGGCGGATGCGAAGCTCAAGTGAGATTTCATATTTAACATACACGGACAAAAGTAAGGAGATACATAATGTTCAGTTCCAGCAGAAGAGGGTTCCTCCGCGGTCTCGCCGGCATCAGTGCCATGAGCGCGTTCAGCGGTTGCTTCTCGATCGGCCGTGCCAACGGCAAGATCCGCCTCGCGGCGGTCGGTGTCGGCGGCAAGGGTTACAGCGATTGGACGCCAATGCTCAAGACTGGCATGGCCGAGATGGTTGCTTTTTGCGATGCAGACCGTACGATCTATGAAGCATGCATTGCGAAGGCCGCGAAGGATGGTTTTGGCGATCTCTCGAAGGTTCCGTACTACTCTGACTATCGTGATCTGCTCGCCAACGCCGGTGTGCTCGGCATTGATGCGATGACGATTTCGACGCCCGACCACATCCATGCGGCCGTCGCCGTCCAGGCAATGAAGCAGGGTATCCATGTCTATGTGCAGAAGCCGCTGGTGCGCACGCTGTGGGAGCTCGACTACTTCAACAAGACGGCCAAGGAATACGGCGTGGTCGTGCAGATGGGCAACCAGGGTTCGTCGCTCGATTCGATGCGCCGTTGCACGGAGGTGCTCCAGAGCGGAATTCTTGGCGAGGTGAAGGAAGTGCATGTGTGGACCAATCGCGCCGTGTGGCCGCAGGGCACTGGCGTAGCGAATTACGTGCGTTCGCGCGGCAATTCGGGCGATCCCATCCGCAAGGGGCTTGACTGGAATGCGTGGCTTGGTCCGGCGAAGGATCGTCCGTTCCTCGACAAATATCCGGCCGGCACGAAGGTGTACGATCCGTGGGGGCTGGGCAAGAATGTCTACCATGCCTTTACCTGGCGCGGTTTCTACGATTTCGGCGCGGGTGCGTTTGGCGACATGGCCTGCCACACGATGAACCTTCCGTTCCGTGGTCTCGAGCTCGCCGGCGTTTCCGATGCCGAGTGCATCAAGATCGAGCAGCAGAACGATATTGCCTATCCTTCGAAGTCGATCGTCAAACTTACGTACAAGGCTCGCAAGGCGAAATACGGTGCTGCGGCTGGCAAGACGCTCGCTCCGGTGACGCTCTACTGGTACGACGGCTACGATGAAGACAAGCCGGCCAAGAGCGCGATGAAGCCGTCCAAGGAAATTATGCCCAAGGTGCTCGCAACTTACGGTGAAATTCCGAATACCGGCTGCTACATCATCGGCAGCGAGGGCGCGGTGCTTATGCGCGACGACTACGGTGCATCGTGCGATATTGCGCTCAACGCCGATCCGAAGTTCATCGACGTGTTCAAGCATCCGGCCGCCGTGGCCGTGAAGCAGTCGATTCCGCTTTGCAAGGCTCCGGCTGCCAATTCCACCGACCAGGAGTCGACGGTCGAGATGAAGGGCTTTGCCGAGGGCCATTACGGCGAGTTCCTGCGTGCGATCAAGCGCATTGGGCCGGTGTACGAGCAGACCCATTCGCGCTGCTTCTCCGATATCGAGTACTGCATTCCGCAAATGGAAGGCATCCTCGTTGGTTGTGTTGCGCAGCAGGTTGCCGGCAAGCAC
>CALZAJ010000181.1 GCA_945613785.1 uncultured Verrucomicrobiota bacterium
GGGATTACTTCTTCGCGCTGAATCAGAACAGCCACAAGATCTTAGGCTTTGCCGAAACGAACCTCACCAAGACGAACGCCAAGGGCGAGATCACGACTGTGCTCCGGTGCTTCTCGCCGGACGGCAAGGCGGTCAATGTCCTTGCTTCTGACGTCCGTTTCGACGGCGAGCGGCAGAACTTCGACCGCCTGCTGGACAACGAAGCCCCGTCCATTTGGAACGCGGCTCTTGCGAGTGTCCCGGACATGGACGTGACGAAGCGGTATTTCGTCCACGGGACGCTGCTCCCGATCTGGGACCGTCTCGGCGCGCGGGATCCGCGAATCTTCCGCATCGCGCCGACCGGCGGCAATAGCTCGTTCCTGGGGCTGGAGATCAAGGCCGATCAGGTCAACGACGTGCTGCGGCGCTTCGGCAAATCCGCTCAGGCGGTGGAGCTGACGCCCGAAATGGTCATCAACCGCATCGTCAAGGACGGCAAGCGTGTTCCTCTGCTGAAGGACGGCTGGGGCTTGAAGCGCGCGCGGGTCAACGGTGACTACCGCATCGAGCTTGAGGGCGTTGAGGACGTCAAGACCTTGCAGAAGCGGGAGCAGGACGGGCTCGGCACCATCGAGCGCATTGCCTATGTGCCGAGGTTCTTCATCCCGCGCACGGAGGACGGCGTGAGCCGGTTCCTGACGGCCTATCCAGCCGTTCCCGAGGACGGTGGAATCAACAGCGTGTCCGGTTCCGGCAACAACTACATGGCGCTTACGCCCACCGAGCGGCAGGCGAAGTTCGCGGAGCTGCTGGAATCCTACAAGGACGTTTACAACGGCGTCCGTCAGGGCGAGATCGTTGAAGCGGCCGACGCGCTGAAGGATCTGATCGCGGCAATGCCGACCGAGGAAATCTTCAACCAGGTTGAGGACTTCCAGCAGTATGACGATCACAAGCAGACGAATCCGATCCACCACATGCGGATGATGCTCAAACGCGAGCTGAAATCCAGAGGTGCGCTGACGGACAAGCTGGAGGCGAATTACGCGCTTTGGTATTCGCGCGAGCTGGAGGACGACGACACTTCCTCGGTGGCGATCCACGAAGTGAACGCCTGGCGCCGGGCTCGGGGACTTCCCGAAATGAAGAAGCATCGCCCGACCTCGGTTGCGGCGATCGTCCGCGCGGGTAAGACGATGGCGTCGAACCGTGACGAAATGGAGCGGTTCATCGAGGTGAGCGCCCGGACGCCGCAGAATTGGACGGCAACCGAGGTGAACGCCGTTGCGCAGCGCCGCATCCAGCTCGAAGAGGACTACGACGAAAAGACGCGGCTCATCAACGAAGCCGAAATGAACGGCAACCGCGAGGAAGCGCAGCGGATCCGCGAAGCCCGCGATCTGACGCAGGACATGCTCGACACGATGGACCGCGCGATCAACAAGGCCAAGCGCGAGTGGGGCCTTGCTGGTCTCGCCCGTCGGTTCATGCTGAACCGCAACGGCTCGTTCGTCCGCTTCTCGGGCGAGCTTCAATCCTTCGCCGGACGCAAGCTGACCGAGGAAGAGGAAGCCGGCGCGAGGATGCTTTGGGACGCCTACCGCGAAGCCCAGGGCAAGCTCGACGAGGAAACCGTGCGCAAGACGTCAGAGCTGCTGAAGGACATTGTTCGCCGCCACATGGCGACGGAAGAGCAGCAGCACCGGATCGGCCACGGAAAGACCCTGAAGCAGATCGAGGACGAATACGCCTACGCGCTCGACCACATCCGGGTCCATGCCAATCGCGCTGGCGGCGTCCTTCTCGGACTCCCGGACGGCCGCAAGTGGATTGACGCCCTGCGGCGCTACCACATGGCGGCGGCTCTTGAGACCGGGCGCAAGCTGACGGTGGACGAAATGCTGGCGGCGATTCACGCCGACATTGACGGCATGATTCGCGCGGACGATCACGACATCATGCAGATCATCACCGGGCACGGCAACACCTACGAGGCCGACAACTCCGAGCTCGAAAAGGCGATGCGCGAACAGCGTGCGCTGATGAACGAGTATCAGAAGTGGGAGGACATGATTACCGAGGGTCATCTGCCCGACAAGACCGGCCTTATCCGTGATGAGCCGACGCAGACTCTCCGCGACGCGCAGAAGATCACGCGGGACCTTATGCGCGAGTTCATGGAGCAGCACCCCGAGCTGATGCAGATGGACGCTTCCAAACGGCTCAAGACAGTTCAGGATTCGCTCATGAAGCGGTGGCGCAACGAGATCGAGGACTTGCAGAAGGCAATCGACGACGGCGAGAAGATCATGCGCGCGAAAAACGTCATGACCTACACGCCCGAAATGCAGGAGCTTCGCCGTCAGCTGGAGGAAAAGCGGCGCGAGTATCACGAAATGTTCCCGCCCGAGCCCCTGACGCACGAAGAGAAGGTTTCCCGTGCGCTCCGCGTCCTTCAGCGCAAGCTTGCGGCGCTCCAGGAGAAGAAGGCCGCGCTCGAGAACGCCACGACGGACGCCGAGCGCGAAAACATCCTTCGCAAGAGCCGCGGCGCGAAGCTGGAAGACGAGAGCCTTGAAGCCGTGCGCGATCAGATTGCCGATCTCCAGGAGGACATTCAGGATCTCCACGACCTGCATTTCCCCGCCGGGACGGTCGATGAGTTCATGGCGATGGTTCGCCGCCGCAAGAATGCTCTGGCGAAGAACATCCAGCGCATTGAGACGCAGCTGAACAACCGCGATTTCGCTCCGCAGAAGCGGGAGCCGTCGGCCCTCGCCAAGCGCGTGGCGGCTGATCCGGCGGTGATGGAAGCGGTCAAGCTCCGTAACGCGGCGTCCCAGCGGCTCATGCAGGAGCGCGAGCGGTTCCGCCGTTCGGTGCTGCCCTACAATGCCGGCCGTGCGCTGGATTGGTTCGACGCGCTGACGTCGGCTCCGCGCGTGTTCCGGACGATGCTCGACCTCTCGGCCACGATGACGCAGGGCGCGGCGCTCTTCACATCGCACCCGGTTCTTGGCTGGCAGGCGCTCGTCGATTCGGTCAAGAGCTTCTACAGTGCGGACAACACGGACAAGATCATGACGGCGCTCTACGCCGATCCCGACTACGCCGAGTTCCAGGAAATGGGCGGACGTGTCTATAATGTCAGCAATCTCGACGAGAAGACCCTGCCCGAAGAGTTCCGCGGCATTTCGCAGAAGGTCTTTACCATTCGCGGCAAGCAGTATGGGATCGACGACATTCCGGGTGTCAAGGCGTCCGAGCGCTCGTTCGGCGTGTTCCTGAACGCGCTCAACCTCGGCGTTTACAAGGCGATCAAGGCGAGCGGCGGCTGGGGCCCGACGGGTCCGACACGCAGAAGAAGGACATTGCGATCTCGCTCAATGTTGCGTCCGGCTACGGCTACGACAACAAGGGCGGGCGCGGCGCGTGGGATCGCGTCATGTCGGCGGCGCTGTGGGCTCCCCGCTTTGCGGCGTCGGGCTTCAAGATGGCCGTCGGCTGGAACATCCTAGCCCCGCAATGGACGGGTCTCACGACCGAGCGCAGCTACCGGGATCGCATGGTCTCGTCGAAGGTGGCGGCGCAGCAGTATGTGCGTCAGGTGGCTTCGATGGCCGCTTGGACCCTGCTGGCGACGCTGCTCATGGGCCGCAAGGATCCGGAGTGGCTGGAGGAAATGCTGAATCCGCTCTCGTCCAACTTCCTGAACGTCCGCGTCGGGAACACCAACCTCAACTTCTTCGGCCCGATCAAGCAGTGGTGGACCTTCATGGCGCGCATGCTGACGGGC
>CALZAJ010000182.1 GCA_945613785.1 uncultured Verrucomicrobiota bacterium
CCATTCGCCGCGGTCCTTCTTTTTTGATATGATATGGCCATCTGGAGGAAATGTGAGATGAAGAAGCTTTTTGTGTTGGCGGGGCTCCTGGCGTCTGTGAACCTGTTGGCCGGCCAGGAGGCGCGTTGGATCTGGTATCCTGGCGACTATGGCATCTGGTGGGGCAACGAGATTCAGTCCCAGCGGCTTCAGTGGGGTGGACGCCTCACGCCGTTTTGGCCGCTTTACGAGCCGCATTCCCGCGTTCTCTTCCGCCGCGCCGTCCACCTGACCGCCGACGAGCCCCTTGAAATCGGGGCGGACGGCCATGCGACCGTCTGTTGGCATTCGCCTTCCGGCTATCACGAGGGTTCGGCAATTCTCGGCAAGTTCACGTTGCCGAAGGATGCGACGGCGATTGAAATCAAGATTCAGAACAACGACCGTCCGCCGTCCGTCTGGGTGAAGGGTCCGCACCTCGTCTCGGACTCCGAATGGAAGGTCGGTTGGACCACGACCTGGGACACCGATGACGATCTGCCCGCCGACTCGAGCGCACGCTTCACCGATCCCCTGACGCCGCCCGGTCTCACCAGCCTGCCCGTCGAGCGAAAGAATCCCGTGTGGTCCCGTGAGACGCATGGCCACGGACTTCTTGCGGACTTCGGCGAGGAGACCTACGGCTATCTCCGCTTCAAGGACATCCGCGGCAAGGGCGCCGTGCGCGTCATCTATGCCGAAAGCGAATCCGAGGCCCTGGCGGTCGATCTCGCCAACACCAAACCGGGGGCGCTCGACGGCTGGGTAATGCTGATGCTGGAAGAAGGTGCCGAGATGCGCCGTGACATCGCGCACGGTTTCCGTTTCGTCCATGTGATTCCCGTCGACGGCGAGGTGTCGGTCGGCGCGCTTGCGATGGATCGTGAGACGAAGGGTCTGCCAGTCCGTGGCTCTTTCCGCTGCAGCGACACCGAGCTGAACGAGATCTGGGACGTCTCGGTGCGCACGCTCGAACTGACCTGTCGCGAGGTCTTCATCGAGGGCATCAAGCGCGACCACTGGGTCTGGAGCGGAGACGCCGTCCAGAGCTTCCTGATGAACTACTATGTCTTCGGCGATTACGACGGCTGTCGCGATACGTTGTGGACGCTCCGCGGCAAGGATCCCGTGAAGTGTCACCTGAACCGCATCATGGACTACACGTTCTATTGGTTCGATGCGGTCGAGAAGTACCGCCTCTATTCCGGTGACCCCTACATCGCCCGCCAGGTCTATCCGCGCATGAAGACGCTACTGGAGTTCGCGCTCGGACGCCTCGACGCCGCGGGACGTCCCGTGGATCGTCCCGGCGACTGGATGTTCATCGACTGGGCGCCCGAACCGCTCCACAACACCGGCGGCGTCACGGCCTTCGAGCAGATGCTGCTCGTCCGTGCGCTCGAGGCGACGGCCGCTCTCGCGAAGGAAGTCGGCGCCGCCGATGACGCGAACGCCTATCTCGCACGGGCGAAGAAGCTCCGCGACGAGATTGTGCCGCGCTACTGGAACGAAGAGAAGGGCGGACTTCTCCACCTGATGAAGGCGGATGGATCTCTCGATGAGCAGCTGACGCGCTACCCGAATATGTTCGGACTCTTCTACGGTTATTTCGACGAAGCGAAGCGCGCGCGCGTCGTCAAGGACGTCCTCCTTAATGACAATGTCCTCAAGATCCAGACGCCCTACATGCGCTTCTACGAACTTGAGTCTCTCTGTTCGCTGGGGATGCAGGAGACTGTCACGAAGGAGATCAAGTCCTATTGGGGCGGCATGCTGAAACTCGGGGCGACGAGTTTCTGGGAGCTTTACAATCCCTCTGAGAAGGGTGTGGCGCACTATGCGATGTATGGTCGTCGCTACGGCAAGTCGCTCTGTCACGCCTGGGGCGCGAGTCCGACCTATCTCCTGGGCAAGTATTATCTCGGCGTGACGCCGACCCAACCGGGTTTCGCGGCGTACGAAGTCAAACCGAATCTCGGCGGTCTCGAATGGATCGAAGGCGATGTACCTGCGCCTTTCGGTCGGATTCATGTTAAATTCGACAAGAAATCCGTCAGTGTGTTGTCGGATGGTGGAAAGGGCGTATTGGTCCTTCCGACGGGTCAGCGCGTGGACATTCCGGCTGGGCGTGAAATCTCGATGCCTATTCCTTGATGGCCCCTTTTTTGATAAAATATAGGCAATGTATCTGAAACAGTTAGACATTGTCGGCTTCAAGAGCTTCGCCGACAAGACCCGGCTCACGTTCGACCCGGGTCTGATTGCCATTGTGGGTCCGAACGGCTGCGGAAAATCCAATGTTTCCGACGCCATCCGTTGGGTGTTGGGCGAACAGCGTCCGACGGCCCTTCGTTGTTCGAAGCTCGTCGACGTCGTCTTCAACGGTACCGACACGCGCAAGCCGCTCGGTCTGGCTGAAGTATCCATCACCTTCGCGGATTGTGAGAAGGAACTGGGCACCGATTATCATGAGGTCACCATCACCCGTCGAGTCTATCGTGACGGTTCGGGTGAATACCTGATCAACAAACAGCCGAGCCGACTGAAAGACGTCCAGCACCTCTTCATGGGCACGGGTATCGGCACGTCGTCCTATTCGGTCATGGCCCAGGGCCAGATCGACGCGATTCTTTCCTCCAAGCCGGAAGACCGTCGTGCGGTCTTCGAAGAGGCGGCTGGCATCACCAAGTTCAAGGCCGACCGCAAGGAAGCGCTCCGCAAGATCGAGCAGACCGAGCAGAACCTCCTCCGTGAGGCGGACGTGTTGCGCGAGATGAAGCGTCAGATCGGTTCCTTGCAGCGTCAGGTCGGCAAGGCCGAGAAGTACAAGGAACTACGCGATCAGCTGAAGGGTCTCGACATCTACGTCTCGAAGCAGCGCATTCATGATTTTGACCAGAAGCTCGAGCTGAACGCCTCCAACCGACAGGAAATCGACAAGGCCATTACCGAGGCGACGGAAGTCGTCGTGGCGGCGGAAGCGACCCAGCAGCAGTTGCATAACGAGATCCACGAGCTCGAGGAGCGCCTGCAGTCCCTCGCGAGTGAACAGGCTGCTGCCGACGGTGCGTTTCAGCGTGCCAACGAGGTCATCGGCGTCAATGCACAGCGTATCGAGGAATACCGCAGTTTTGCCGAGCGCGATGGCCGCGAAATCGCCGATACGCGTCGACAGCTCGAGGACATCAAGATGCAGGCCGAATCGCTGGCGCAGAAGACGCAGCTGTTGAGCGACTCGCTGGCGGCCGCACGCGATGCGCTCGAAGAGGCCGAGGGCGTCTTCAAGGCGTCCCAGCAGAAGATCGACGCATTGCGGCTCGAGGTTCAGACCTCCCGTACGCAGTCCGTCCAGTGCGACCGTCGGGCGGCCGAGCTGCGTGATGAGATCGCCCGTATGGAGGCGGCGGCCCGCGAGGCCATCATCCGCAACGAGCGTCTGGCGGCCGACGAGGCCCAGCTGAAGCTATCCGTCGATGCGGCCGACCGCAATCTGGCGGAAATCAAGGCCAAGGCGGATGCGGCGCGTGAGCTTGAACAGACCTATGCCGAGGCGCATGCGAAGGCCCGGGGTGATTTGGACGATCTACGGGCGCGCATCGAAGAGGCGCGTGATCATCTCGGCGAGATGCAGGCCGAGGTTGCGGCGAAGGAAGCCCAGCTGGAAATGCTGAAGGACGAAGCCGCGGCGAAGATTGTGCTCGAAGGCATTCTCGAATCTGGCGAAGGCGACGTCCGTGTGATTGCGGTCGAG
>CALZAJ010000183.1 GCA_945613785.1 uncultured Verrucomicrobiota bacterium
CTGGACAGAGCAGCTGCCTTCTAAGCAGCGGGTAGTGGGTTCGAGTCCCGCCAGGTCCGCCCGGTCAGACGACGCCATCGGGCTTGGCGATGCCCTTGCGAATCGTCGCGGCAATGGCACCCGCGCGGTCGCTGACGCCAATCTTCTCATAGGCATGCTTGAGACGCATCTTGACCGCATCCTCGGAAATGCAAAGCTTCGCCGCCATCGCCTTGTTGGTCAAACCCTGAGCGAGGAGGATGAGCGCTTCCGACTCGGTCGCGGTCAGTTCCGGCTCCGCCTCGCGGGCCTTGAAAATAGCCTTGATGTCCTCTGGGATGAAAGTCCCGCCCTCCGCGACCGCACGGACGGCCTTGACGATGTTCTCCGTATCGCGGTCCTTGAGCACGTAGCCCTTCGCGCCCATCTTAATCGACCGATAGATGTCCTCCTCAAGGGAACTCGTCGTCAGCATAATGACCTTCGCCGAGCTGTCGGCGGCAAGGATCTCGCCAAGGACCGTCAGACCGTCCTTATCGGGAAGACGAATGTCGAGCAGCGTCACATCGGGATTCTTCCCGAGGACGAAGTCCGCCGCGCCTTCGCCTGTCGCCCATTCGCCAACAAACTCGACGTCCTTGAAAAGTCCCAGCGTGAACTTCAAGCCCATTCGGACCACGCCGTGGTCATCAACAATCGCCACACGGTACTTCTTCATTTCGCCTTCCTTTCCAACCGGACGCCCTGATAGCCGCGCCAGGCTCCGAATTCAATCTCCACCTTTACGCGACGCGCACGCTCGCGCATGTTCGAAAGTCCGAAATGTCCCTGATCGGGTCCGGGAGCAGAAGCCGCGGAGAACGGCTTGCCGTCATTGAGGACGGCGAGGACAAACGACGTCCCCTTCCCGCGACTGACGATGATCACGTTCTTTGCCTCTCCGTGACGGGTCGCATTGGACGTCGCCTCCTGGACGATGGCAAGGAGATCCCGCTTCTCGCCGACCTCCAAGTGTTCGGGAAGCCCATGGATCGACGTACGGACGCGGACGCGTCCCGGGATGTCCGACGCGCGCGCGAAGCGCTGCAGCATCGCCTTCGGCGTGTCGTTCAGAAACTCGTCCCCCTGCAGGTCCATGATCGCGTTGCGAATCTCGACACGCGTCGCCTCGAGGACGTTCGCCGCCATGCCGAGGGCGTCCGCCGCGGGCTCGGGCAGATTCTCCCCCGCCGCCGTCTTCGCCGCATAGATCCAGAGCTTCGCACCGGAGATGTGCTGGGCGATTGTATCATGCAACTCGCCGGCGATACGTTTGCGGTCCGCCGAAACGGCCTCGCGCCGACGAAGATCCGACCGACGGCGGACGACGAGCGCAATGACGGCCAGGACCAGCACGGGTAGCAGGACGACGAGCGCCCAAATGCCGCCGCGGAGCAGACGACGCCAGACCCAGGCGGCATCCGGCACGAGCTTCAGGTCGTCGTCTCCGCGCGTCAGAATGGTGAAGCCGTCGAAGGCGAAATACTGGCCGACGGCGTTGCTGCGCGTCAGATGCGTCAGCAGCACGCCACGGACGACGACCTTCGGACGGTCCGAAAGCCGCGACAGCTCGGTCTCGGACAGCGGTTCCGGGAACACGACGTCCACGGAACGTCCGTCGGTTGACACGGCGATCCGCGCATGTCTGCCGAAGGAACGGTCGAGCTCGGTGACGTGTCCTTCGACCTCGACCAGCCGATAATCGACGTCGCTCGCCGCCGCATCCCATCCGAGGTCGGGACCGTCATTCGCCGACGACAGGAACCGCAGGGGCCGGACCGGGGGATCCGTTGTCTCGGTCTTCCGCCAGACCACGCTCTCCAGCACGCCGCTGTCGCCGCGAACCACAGGGAACCCCGCCGCCTCAACCGTCAGGCCGACCTCCGGGAACCAGTTTCCGGACGCAAAGGTGCGCAAGGCGCTGTCGCCGCGCTGAATGACGAAATAGCCTTCCTTCTGCGATGAGAACGTGACCTCCCCGCGCACCTTGCACGTATGCAGACTGCGCTGATGAGGTCCCCAGACAAGGACGCCCGGCGTCAGGCATTCGCGGACGTCAAAGGGATCTGACGGGGCCTCCTTGAGCACACGGACCGTTTCAGCGCCGATCGCCTCGAGCTCCACGAAAAGAAACTCGCCGCGGGGGTTGAAGCCGGGCATGACAATACCGTCGATCTCCAGCTCAGCGTCACGCAGACGGTCAATGCCTGGCAGGATGCCGTGCCAGCGGACCGCGAGCGGACCAGACTCCGTGATCAGTTCGATCAACGAGAGCGGCGAGCCATTGGCCGTTATGATGCGGGCGGAAGTCGCCACGCCATAGACCCGCGCACGGCGGTTGTTGAACCGCCCCTCCTTCATCTCGGCCAGCGACCGGCAGGGAGGCTCCTGCATCGACATCCGCGACAGCACGTTGAGCCGACTCACCTTCCATCCCGGTTCCAACAGGAAGGCCGAGGGCGTCGCCCGGAACTCCGCGACGTCCCCCTCCTCCAGCGCACGCATGGCGGCGTTGACCTCAGGGTCACGACTGCTATCGGCCAGATAGACCGCAGGACCGTCTGGATCCTCGGGATCGGCGACGATCAACGAGCCTGGCAGCCAGCTCATCGCGTAGGTCACCAGGCCCGTGACGGTCGTCTCGCCGGCCTGGTCCAGCGCCTCGCGGTCCATCTCCAGAACATCCGAAACGCGCAGAGCCCCAGCCGGCATCGCCAGGGCAAGGCAGGAGAACAGAACAGCAAGTCTAGAGGTCACGGCTTTCAATCTAGTAAATAGTACCAAAAGGAAATTCCCGTGCCAATAGGCAAATGACAGTCCCCGTTTGAGTAATAAGGAACAATGGACGTTCCGTGCCGCTGGACGCAACAAAAAAGGCTCCGCGCCAAAAGCGCGGAGCCCTCCCCCAGACCCATACAATCACCTAATGATCACGGCAAAACCTCCGCCGGTGACGACTAGCGTGCCGCCACCCGCTGAATCGGTCAGGAACGCCACGTCGCCGGACACATAGGTCTTCGGCAACAGCGACGTGCCGTCGTATTTCATCGAGGAGACGACAACCGTCTTGCCGCAAAGATCGAAGGAACAGCCCTTCTCGAGCGACACGCGGTTGCACTGGAAGGATTCGGCCGCCCGCACGACGGCATTGGCGCCAAGGACGAGATTCGCGCGCTTGTAGTCCTTGATCTGGTCGGACGGCGTAAGTGACGTCTTGACGGACGGCAACATAGTGGCGGACTCCGTGCCGAGCGGCTCGCCGTCGTTACGCACGTAAATGGTACCGGCCTTTTCGGCAATACCCTTTTCCTGCAGGTAGACCGTGCCTGCGGACGAGCTCTTGTCCTTCCAGTAGTTGCCCTGGTTGAGAATCGTCTTGCCCTTCGCCTGAATATGCGCAATCCAGTAATCGGAGAAGGCTCCGTCCGTCAGCCGCACCGCGACACGTCCGCCGCCGCCGGAATAGTGCGTGCTGTGATCAAGCGCGTTCGCATGAATGGATCCCGTTTTGGAATCGGCCAGCCGTTCGGCAACGATATTGATCGTTCCGCCCGAACCGCTACCGTCGCCCGACGTACACGTACCGTCCGAAACGATGAGCCCGTCGACCGTGAGCGTTCCTTTCACGGTCAGCTTGACGAGTCCGCCACCTGAGGAGGATTCGGCCTGGTCGCCGCTCGCCGCGGTGAAGCCGGGATAGGCGGGATTGAACACGGAGTCGTACACCTTGCCCGCCGCGGTCGAGTTA
>CALZAJ010000184.1 GCA_945613785.1 uncultured Verrucomicrobiota bacterium
CGGGGGTTGCGCTTCGTCGGTCGAGAGCTCTGTACGAGTCCGGAGCGGATGGATGAAGGCGTGGCGATGTTGAAGCGCAGCCTCGTTTTGCGCGAGAGTCAGAGCACCGCAGAAGTTTTGGCCTATAGTTTGGCGATTAGAAACAAAACTGGTGATTTTAATGAAGTTAATCGTTTGTGTGCGGGTGTCATTCAGAAGCCTTCCCGCGATCAGGGCGGCATGATGTTGGATGCGCTCGGGATTGTCGCGATGCGCGAAGCGAGGTATGCCATGGCGGCAGGTTATTTCGCGGCGGGTTTGCGCGTTCGGAACCGCAATCATGCGCCAGACCACGCGGTGTTGAATTTGGGACTTTGTTTGGCGAACATCGGCAAGGAGCAAGAGGCGTTGGCAATTCTCAAGAACGCCACGGCTTGCCGTCATCCTTGGGTGCGTCAGCGGGCCGAGAAGGCCATGGAGGAGATCCGCAAGGGCGGGGAGCGTCCGCCGTTCCTCTGGGAGTAATAGAAACGAGTGGTTAAACTCGATTTTCACGCACTTTTTGCGTTCTATTTTTTATCCGTTTCGCTCCGAGCCCTACTTGCGCGTTTCGCGCGAAAAAGGTATAATTTACTTTCTATAACGAAGGAATGGCTCAATGATTGAAAACGAGTGGCTGAAGAAGTACGCGGACAAGGTTCGCAAGGCCGATTACATCGACCCTGCGTTGTATCGTAAGTACGGCGTAAAGCGTGGCCTGCGCAATGATGACGGCACGGGTGTTCTGGTCGGTCTGACGACGATCGGAAACGTGCACGGTTACGTGGTGGATGAAGGCGAGAAGAAGGCCGTTCCCGGTGAGCTTTACTATCGCGGCATCAGCGTGAAAGATCTGGTCGTTGCCGACCGTAAGGAGCATCGCTACGGCTATGAAGAGGCCGCCTATCTCCTGATGTTCGGCGACTTGCCGACGGCGAAGCAGCTGAAGGACTGGCGGGCGAAGCTCGGCGCCTACCGCAAGCTGTCCGACGGCTTCAAGGAAAACGCGATTCTGCGTCATCCGTCCGTGGACATCATGAACGGCATTGCGCGTGCGATTCTCTTCGCGATGGCTTTCGAAGGCAAGCCGGAGGAAGAGACGCTCAACGACATCTCGATTGAGACCTGTCTCGAGCGTTCGATTGCGCTGATCAGTGCGTTCCCGACGATTGCGGCGTATGCCTACCAGGCGAAGACCCACTATCACATGGGCGGTTCGCTGATGATTCGCAATCCCGATCCGAAGAAGTCGACGTCCGAGAACTTCCTCTCGCTCATCCGCGAGGACGGCAAGTACACGAAGCTCGAGGCGGAGACGTTGGACCTTTCGCTCATTCTCCATGCGGAGCACGGCGGTGGCAACAACTCCTCGTTCGTGACGCACGTCGTCACCTCGGCCCATACGGATATTTACTCGTCGATGGCGGCCTCGGTGCTTTCGCTCAAGGGCTCCCGTCATGGTGGCGCGAATCTCCGCGTGATGCGTCAGATGGACGAGATCAAGGCGAATGTCAAGGACTGGCGCGACACCAATCAGGTCATCGCCTATCTCGAGAAGATCGTCGACAAGGAAGCGGGCGACCGTACGGGTCTTATCTATGGTCTCGGCCACGCGGTCTACACGGTGTCCGATCCCCGCGCCCAGCTGCTCAAGCAGAAGGCGCGTGAGCTTGCCAAGGCGAAGAAGCGCACCGACGAGATGAAGCTGTTCGAGCTCATCGAGACGCACGGCCCGGCGATCATCAAGGCGCGTCATCCGCGGGCCGAGGACGTCTGTGCGAACGTCGACCTCTACTCCGGTTTCGTTTACGAGATGATGGGCATCCCGCGTGATCTTTACACGCCGCTATTCGCGATCGCCCGTTGCGTCAGCTGGTGTGCGCACCGCATGGAGGAGCTCATCAACAAGGGCCCGATCATCCGTCCCGCGTACAAGCCGCTGTACAAGCCGCGCAAGTATGTTTTGATTAAGGACCGCAAGTGAGTCTGAACATGCAGAAGGTCAAGATCATCGAAGGCGGCGTCTGTGCCGCGAAGGGTTTCCGCGCCGCCGGTGTTGGGGCTGAAATCAAGTACAAGGGCCGCAACGACGTCGCGCTGATCGTGGCGGACGAGCCGTGTGTCGCGGCTGCGGTCTTCACGACCAACCAGGTCGCTGCGGCGCCGGTCGTCTATGACCGCGAGATCGTGAAGGGCGGCAAGGTCCAGGCGATTCTCGCGAACTCCGGCTGCGCCAATGCCTGCACGGGCGAGGGCGGCATGCATGACGCGGAGCTTTCGGCGCTGGCGACGGCGGGCGAGCTCGGCATTTCGCCGAAGCACGTGCTGGTCGCTTCGACGGGGGTGATCGGCCGTCGTCTTCCGATGGACCGTCTGCTGGCCGGCATGAAGGATGCCGCGACGAAGCTTGGTTCCACGGCGGAGCACGGTCTGGCGGCCGAGAAGGCGGTGATGACGACCGACACGAGGCCGAAGCAGGCCGCGGCCCGCGTGAAGATCGGCGGCAAGACGGTGACGGTCGGCGGCATGTCGAAGGGTTCGGGCATGATCGAGCCCAACATGGCGACGATGCTCGGCTTTGTGACGACAGACGCGGCGATTTCGCGTGCGATGCTGAAGCGCGCGCTGGGCCTGGCCCTCAACAAGAGCTTCAACCGGGTCGTCGTCGACGGCGACGAGTCGACCAACGACTCGCTCTTCCTGCTGGCGTCCGGCAAGGCCGGCAATCCGGAGATCGTGAAGGCGGGCGAGGATTTCGACGCGTTTCTCGCGGCGCTGGAATCCGTCTGCGTTTCGCTGGCGAAGCAGATGGCGACGGACGGCGAAGGCGCGACCAAGTTCGTGACGGTGACGGTGAAGGGCGCGAAGACGGCGAAGGACGCCGAGCGTGCGGCCCGTGCGGTTGCGAAGTCCCCGCTGGCGAAGACGAGCTGGTTCGGCCGCGATCCGAACTGGGGCCGCGTCCTCGCGGCGGTCGGCTATTCGGGGGCGACGGTCGTCGACATGAAGGCCGAGGTCTTCTACGGGAAGGAATGGGCCTTCCGCTTCGGCAAGATCGCCGATGAAAAGCAGCTGGCGAAGCTTGAATCGGTCCTGAAGGGCGACTCCTTCACCGTGACGGTCGACCTGCATCTCGGCGCCTACGAGGCCTCGATCTACACGTGCGACTTCTCTCTTGACTACGTACACATCAACGCGGACTACACCACCTGAGAAAGGAAATGAAATCAGTGAATCGGATCTTCTGTGCACTCATGGCGCTGACGGCGGGCCTCGTCTGTTCGGCGGCGACGATTGACCTGACGGGCACCGGCAAGGAAAAGCTGACGGTGTCGATCGACGTGAAGGGAGAGCCGTCCTTCGCTCAGAGCCTGAAGCGCAACCTCGAGCGCTCTGGCTGCTTCAAGGTCCAGGCGGGCGGCCTCGTCAAGGTGACGGGGGCGGTCGGCCAGGGCGTGCGTGCCGAGATGCCGAAGAACGGTCAGCTCCGTGGTCTTTCCGTGCCGTCGGCGGCCAAGGATGCCAAGGCCGCGCGCATGGAGGCCCGCAAGCTGGCGGATGCGATGTGCGAGAAGTTCGCCGACCAGAAGGGCTTTGCTTCCGATCCGATCGCCTTCGTGCGCCGCACGGGCAAGGGCGTTTCCGAGCTTTGTGTCGGCTATCCCGACGGTTTTGACGTTCGTCAGCTCGGCAAGGACAACGGCTCTGTCGTCGGTCCCC
>CALZAJ010000185.1 GCA_945613785.1 uncultured Verrucomicrobiota bacterium
GTGCATATTCTCTTGAGGGGCTCGAAGACTCCGTCAAGAACTCCTTGTATCAGTTGGGGGAGGCTTTTGCCCGATTGGGATGGATATCTTGTAGGCGCGAGAAGAACCTGCTCAAGGTTGTGATTCTGGGTGTTAAGGAGGCTCGAACCTTCTGGCGTTCGGAGTGGGCCGAAATCGTCAACCGGTGGAAGGTCGTAGTTGCTTTGGAGTCTGTGTCCAAGAAGCACCACTTTAAGTATGATGTCTTCTACGATCTGAAACTGGCGAAGTATGACAAGCTGACTTCGTGTCCGGATATGCAGCTTGATGTTGTAGTTCAACTTTCGGATCGGCTTTTTGTCTTTGAGACCAAGACGGGGTTTGACCTAGGAATTGATAAGTGGATTGATCGGGCACGCGTGTTTGGTGCGGATGGTAAAAGTGCATTTATCACATGTTATTCGGGAGAGGACATTCCTGCGAAGATATTCAAGCCGTATAGAATGTTCAGATTCAAGGATTTGGAGAACAACTTGCGAAGTTTGCTTTATTCGAGCATCCGCGATGGGAAATAAGCGTGCGTGAAATGATGACGGTTCATCACTTGAAGAATTGAAAGGAGAGGTTATGGCCAAGGATCTGATGAAGCTTCAACTCGCCTACAAGGGCTCGGAATATTCTCGCACGGTTGTTGTGCAGAAGAAGTTTTCGTTGGCTTTTTTGCATGAGGTGATCCAGGTGTCGTTCGGGTGGCTCAATTACCATCTCTACAACTTCGTGGATGCGAAGGGCGTTGTGTATGTGTCCGACGCGGATGCGATGGACCTGCCACTCGATGAGGGACAGAAGATGCTCCTGGCGGCCGAGGTGGCCATCGGGAAGGTACTGAAGAAGGTCGGCGACAAGCTCGACTACATGTACGACTTCGGTGATGGCAACGAGATCGAGATCACGAACCTCGGAGCGGTTTCGGGCTTTGATGTCACCGACTTCGCTTCCGTCGGGCCCGATCTTGTCGAGGACTCCGGCGCGTTCGGCTTCACGCCGGGTATCGTGAAGCTCCTTGCCAAGAAGGGTAAGAAGTCCGCCAAGGCCCAGGAGTGCGAGGCGTGGCTCGGCGGAGCCTTCGGCAAGACTGCCAGCGCCGTCCTGCGCGAGCCGTCCGCCGCCGAAATCCACGCCCGCGTCTGGCATCTCCACGAACTCGTCTGCACGGCGCTGCCCGCGAAGTGATTCTCAGATGGCAGTCGAGATCGAGCGCAAGTATCGGGTCGATGACCGGAGATCTCCGATCGGGGCCTTGTCTCTTACCAGCGCCCGCAGTGGCGATGCGGAATATCGACTGGGCGAAGCTCACCGCGACAGCGGCTGCTAGGGTCGTGCGGGGGCGGCGGAGGGCACCAGCCGCGGTGGTGGTGACGGTGGCACGGGGTCACCGGACGCGGCGGGGGCATGCGGTGCGTCGGACGGACCTCGTCATGGCGGTGCGCCGGAGCCTTCGTCTGATGGTGGGCCGGCGCGGGCTTGTGGGCCTGGACGGGCTTGCGGGTCTCGTGACGCATCGTCTGGATCATCGGGGCCTTGCCCCTGGGCGCGGGACCGTTTCCGTGCTTCGGCGCCGCCAGCGCGCTGCCGCTGAGCGCCACGCACGCCAGACCCGCAACCATCATCTTCTTGATCATCTTCTCCATAACGCACCTTGCCTTTCTGTCGCTTGAACTCCGAAGCTTCATGCGACGGAGGTCGCTTACAACAAGTGAGGGACGTTCGGACGGAAAAGCTGACAGGAATTTTTCCACCATGGTATAATATCGGCATGTTGAAGAAGTTCACAGATCTCTCCCAGCTGACGAAAGCGGTTCTGAAGAAGGCGGACGCCGTGCGTGCCGCGGTTCCGCATCCGCAGAAACCCGCGCCCGAAGCGCCGACAGCGGAGACGGCGCTCTCCCGCGAAGACGCGGACTGCCTTGCCTACTTTTCCCATACCAGCATCGCCGACAGCCGTTTTGCGACGGCCGGGCGCGTGCGGACGCCCGTCGCCCCAAAGCGGGATCCCGAATCCCGCGCGGAGAACGGGGACCGTGCGGCGCTTGCCGCGCTGCAGGTGTCGGAGGCCCGCCTGACCGAACAGCTGGCAGAGGTCCGGCAGGCGCTGGTGGCCGCGGAAGCGCGAGCCGTCGCAGCCGAAAGCGAACTGGCCAACAGATCTGGACTTTCCTCCTTGTCGAAGCTGCGCCTGGCCGTAGCCCTTGTCCTCTTCGGTTCGGCCGCACGGGCGGCGTCGCTGGACTATGCGATCGTCAATGACCATGCCGACCTCCTCTACGCGTGCGGCGAACGCGCATCCTTCACCGTGACCGTGAAGGAGAAGGGCGGTGCGGTGCCGACGGCAGGCGTCGTGTCGGCCCGGCTCGACAACTTCGGTCCGCACGAAGTCGCGTCCGCCACCTGGGACCTCGCGGTGACAAACGTCTTCACGCTTTCGGGCGCGCTGGCGGAGCCGGGCTTCCTGCGGCTCACGCTGCGCGCGAAGGATACCGCGGACAAGGTCTGGAGCGTCGGCTACGCGCCCGAGAAGATTTGCAAGGGTTCGCCCTCTCCCGCGGACTTCGACAGCTTCTGGACCGAGGCGCGCGAGAAGGTCGCGCGGGAAGTGCCGCTTGATCCGCAGCTGGTGCGCGTTCCCGAGCGCTGCACCGACCAGTTCGACTTCTACCGCCTTTCGGTCGCGACGTACGGACGCCGCGTGCACGGACTCCTGACCGTCCCGAAGAAAGGGGGACGCCATCCCGTCGACTTCGGCATCAACGCCGCCGGTTTCGGCGGATGGACGAACGACCTGAGCGGACGGTCCGACGCCGTCTGCGTGCAGATGAGCGTCTATCCGTTCGAGATGGACTGGAACTGGGAGAAGAAGGGCCTGCGCCAGTCGCTCTTCGAGCCGTTCCAGGCCGAGATGAAGAAGACCTACGGCGCCGAGTGCTGGCAGGCCGGCATCGTGCAGGGACGCGAGACCTACTTCTACTACCCCGTCATCCTCGCGATCGACCGCGTGGTGGACTGGCTTGCGGAGCAGCCCTACGTCGAGCCGCAGCGCTTCCGCTATCAGGGAACGTCCCAGGGCGGCGGACTCGGCATCATGCTTGTCGGTCTCAACCGCCATTTCGCCTGCGCGGCGTTCTACGTCCCTGCGATCACCGATACGCTCGGTCATCTCAAGGGACGCCAGAGCGGCTGGCCGCGCATCACGGAAAGCTACGGGACGGCCGAGGAGAAGGCCGCCGTGCTGAAGCATGCGCCCTATTTCGACGCGGCGAACTTCATGTCGCGCATCGCCTGCCCCGTCCGTGTCGCCGTCGGCTTCGCGGACACGACCTGTCCGCCGTGTGCCGTCTATGCGGCCTACAACGAACTGAAGGTCGAAGACAAGGCCATTCGCCATGGCTTCGGCATGGGGCACGGCTGCTTCGGACGCTTCTACGACGAGCTGGGCGCCTGGACGCGCGGATTCTGAGGCGGTCGCGGTGTTAAATATGATGCGGCATCACAGGGGAT
This sequence comes from uncultured Verrucomicrobiota bacterium, assembly GCA_945613785.1. Classification (GTDB taxonomy): domain Bacteria; phylum Verrucomicrobiota; class Kiritimatiellia; order RFP12; family UBA1067; genus UBA1067. The sequence continues at coordinate 3,535 of CALZAJ010000185.1, forward strand.
TTAATGTCCTCTGTAGAACTAATCGTTCTCAAAAACCATGTTTACCTTTTCAATCGGCACTTCAAATTCCTGATAATCCTAATTTCCTCATAATGATAGGCATCCGCTTTGCGGACGGCCTGTCGGCCGGGGGATATGAAGGCGTCAGGTTGCCTGAGCGCGAAGCGCGAACCCCGGAGGGGCCGCAAGGGG
>CALZAJ010000186.1 GCA_945613785.1 uncultured Verrucomicrobiota bacterium
GTACTTTTGACTTATTGGCAGAGATGGACGTACGTCTCGGCGTCTGCAAAGCGATCGAACGCACAATCCAAGGCAGGCGCCGAATGCGCGTCGGAACTCAAGATGAAACGGACGCCCCGAGCCCGCAGCAGAAACCGGAAATCAGCGGACGGATAGGCATCCTCCATCCAGCCGCGCGAGATCGCGCCCGTGTTCACTTCCACGATCTTGCCACTCGCCGCAAAGGCGTCGGCCGTTCGCTCGAGCTCCTCGCGATACCACGGGACCGTCTCATCGAGATAGCCGAGCCGACCGTTGAACTTGCGGATGAGATCCGGATGGCCGATCACATCGAAATCGAACGAGGACGCCATCTCGCGCTGCGCGGCGAAATACGCACGCACGAACGTCTCGACCTGCCCGCCAAAATGATCGCGCACGTCGCGCGCAAAAGACTCAGGCGATTTGTCCACACAAGCCCGCGCCCCGTCCGGCGCCAACACATAGTGCACGGAACCAATCAGATAGTCCGGCGCAATCGGCGCGTAAATGCGTCGGTCGGGCGTGCAGAGATTGGGAATGTAATCCGCCTCGACACCGCAGAGGACGCGAATGTCGTCGGCGTACTTCTTCGCGAGCGTACGGACCTCCTCGGCATAGGCCGCGATCGTGTCCGTCGTCAGCGTCCAATCATACGGATCGCCCGGCAGCATCGCGTGACTCGAAAAGCCGATCGTCGTGAAGCCCTTCTCAAGAGCGCCGAGGATCATCTCCTCGACGCCCGCCGCCCCGTCGCACCACGTCGAATGCGTGTGGTAGTTCGCCTTCATCGTCGTGCGTCAGTCGAACTTGTAGGTCTGACCCGGCATCGGCGCAACCGCATTGCGAATGCCCATGTCGGACAGGATCTGCTGCATCGCCGCGACCTTCTCGGGTTCGCCATGCACCGCAAACGCGTGACGGACATTGTCCTTCACCTCGCCAATCCAGTCCATGAGACCCGCACGGTCCGCATGCGCCGACAGCGCATTGATGACCTCGACCTGCGCCTTCAGCTCGACCTCCTCGCCGAAGATCTTGAGCGGAGACTTCTTCTCGACCACGCGACGGCCCAGCGTATTCTCAGCCTGGAAGCCGCAGATCAGGATGATGTTGTCGGGATCCTGTACGCAGTGCTTGAGATGATGCAGCACACGCCCGCCTTCGCACATGCCGCTCGCCGCGATGATGATCATCGGACCCGGCGTCTCGTTGAGCGCCATCGACTCCTCGGGAGAACCTACGAACGTCATGCCCGGATATTCCAGCGGATTCTTCCCCTCCGCGATCATCCGCCGCGCCTCTTCATTGTAGACCTCGGGGTGATTCGCGTAGATGCGCGTCGCCTTCTGACTGAGCGGAGAGTCGATGAAGACCTTCACCTCGCGCGGAACCTTGTTCTTCTCCTTGAGCTTGTTCAGATAGTAGATGATCTGCTGCGTACGACCGACCGAGAACGCCGGAATGAGCAACTTCGAGTTGTGACGGTCGATGTACTTCAGGTACTTCTCAAGGCGCAGCTCGACGTCGTCGGCACTCGGATGGAACTTGTCGGCATACGTCGACTCGACCAGCAGGATGTCCGCACCCGCCGGATACTCGAAGTGACGCAAGATCGGCTGGTTCGGCTGACCGAGGTCGCCCGAGAACAGCAGACGGTGATTGTGACCGTGATCCGCCTTGATGTCGAGCTGCACCAGCGCCGAGCCGAGGATGTGGCCCGCGTTGAAGAACTCCAGCGTGATGCCGCGGCTGATCTCTCTCGGCTCGTGCATGTGCGTCGGCACGAAGAGCTTCATCAACGCCTCGACGTCGCTCTCCTCGTAAAGCGGCTCGAAGAGCTTCTTCCCCTCCTTGCGGCGCTTCTTGTTGATGTACTCGAGGTCGCGCTTCTGCAGGAAGCACGAATCGCGCAACATGATGTCGCAGAGATCGGTCGTCGACTGACGCGCAAACACGCGGCCCTTGAAGCCCTGCCGCACCAGCTGCGGCAGATTGCCCGAATGATCGATGTGCGCATGGGAAATAATCACGTAATCGATCGTCTTCGGATCAATCGGAAGGTTGCGGTTCTTCTCGAACGCCTCCTTGCGGTGGCCCTGATAAAGGCCGCAGTCAAGCAAGATGCGCTTGCCGTTCGCCTCGACGAGATGCATCGATCCCGTCGTCGTCTGAGCTGCCCCGTAGAAAGTGATTTTCATATGCCGCTATTATAGCATAAAGCGGCGACGGTGCGAGAAATCTTTACTCGCGCGGCGCGTGCACCATGGCGATTTCCGGACACGTAAAGGGATCCGTATGCTTGGTGCAGTTGACGCAGCCCGTGTAGAGCTTGTGCATGATCTGCGTCTTCGGAATCTCATGGAAGCCCATCGCCCCAAAGAACTCTGGCGCGAACGTCAGCACCACGACTTCCTTCGGATTGAAGACGGACACCTTTTCGATCATCGCCTCGATGAGCATGCGGCCGATGCCCTTCCGACGATACGGCGCACGCACCGCGACGGACTGGATCTCGACCGTCGCCGCCTCGGGCTGACCAATCTCGGGATGGACCTGATAGCAGGCGCAGGCAACGATGTCCGAACCGGTCACCGCCACAAGAAAACGGTCGATGTTCTCGACAATGTTACCCACCGAACGCGGCACGAGCTGGTCGCGGTTCAGGTGGATGAGCGCGAAGATCTTCTCCGCGTCGGCGAGCTTCGCGCCACGAATCTGGTATTGTCCTGCCATGCGGATATTATAGCACATCCGCTTCGATCCGGTCGGACCCCGTCCGTCACGCGAGGACCGAATAGCCCTTCAGGACGAAGTGATTCTTGTGGTAGGACAGCAGCCCCTTCTTCGCGAGACGTCCGATGACGGACGACAACGCGCTGCGGTCAACACACAGAAAATCGGCCAGACCCTGTCGGTCATACGGAATGTCAAATTCAGGCGACCCTTCCGCATGCATGCGCTCGCGCAGATACGTCATCAGACGATCCGCCGTCGACCGACGCGACAGGATGAACGCCCGCGAACGAAGCTTCCAGGAGGTCTCACAGGTCACCGCCAGAAGATTCTTGATGAACTGACGGTGGGCCGGCATGATATCCACACCCGACGGCGGCAGGATGCGGTCCAACGGAATCAACAGCACGCTGGAGTCCGCACGCGCGACGACAGTCGCCGGATGCCGCTGGACCTCCGCAAAAGCGAAGACGAGCGCAAAGGAATCGGGCGGACGCACAAAACCCACCATTGAACGACGGCCATCGGCGTCCGTCTCGAACATCTCCAGCAATCCGTCCAGCAACACGCCGATATTGCGCTTGACCTGCCCCTCCTGAATCAGGGTTTCACCCTTGCGGAAGAAACGCGTATAACCGCCGAGACGCTCCATGAGCGCACGCCCCTCGGCGGGCGTGATCCCGTGGAACAGCTTTGACATGACTGGAATCGTTATGTTCATCGCCACGAATTATAGCACGCGGCACAGAATCGTGGCGTTGCAATAACAACCCATCAGACCTTTCACCTCATCACGCGCTCATGGCAGGTCTTCGCTCCAACCTCATCGACCGTGGTCGACGTAATGGGTTAGTCGGTTGCGCGGCTCGTTCCTCGCCGCGAACCGACTAACCC
>CALZAJ010000187.1 GCA_945613785.1 uncultured Verrucomicrobiota bacterium
ACTCAAGGGCGTGACCGACGGCATTCTGAAGGAGGACACTCACCGTCTCAACCCGTTCCTCTATTCCGTCTCCATCGTCAACGTGCAGAGTCAGCGTTTCGAGCTGAGCGGCAGCGATGCGATCAGCTTCCTGACGCTGGACGGTTTCACCGTTCAGGCCGAGGGTACGCTGGAGTTCAATCTCGAGCTCGAGAAGGTTGCGTTGCTGTCTCATGAGGTCGGCGACATGGACGACATCCTGCAGAAGATCATTCTGCCGTCCGCCCGCGGCTTCTCGCGCATCGAGGGCTCGAAGAAGCGGGCGACCGAGTTTATCGTCGGTGAGTCGCGTCAGGCGTTCCAGAACTCGCTCGAGGCGTATCTGAAGGGCATTTGCGCACCGTGGGGCATTTCGCTCAACTCGGTGCTGATTCGTGACATCTTCGCGCCGCAGGAAGTGGCGAAGATCATCCGGGCCCGCGAACTGGCGGTGCAGGAAGCGAAGAAGATCGACCAGCAGATTGTTCAGGCGAAGAGCCAGGCCGAGCTCGGACGGCAGAAGGCGCTGGCCGAGCGTAACTCGAAGACGGTTGCCGCGGAGACGGAGCGCATCAGTGCCAAGATCGCCGCCGAGCAGTCCCGTGCCGAGATGACGATTGCCGCGGAGACGAAGCTCGAGGTCGCGTCCGTCGACCTGAAGAGCGCGCAGGCGGAGGCCGCCGCGAAGCTGGCGAAGGCCGAGGCAGACCGCAAGGTCGTCGAGACGCGCACGATCGCCGAGGCAAACATCCTCAAGGAAGAGGTCGCCGTCTTTGCGGACGAGCGTGACTATCTGCGGGCGAAGATCTACGACAAGACGGCATCGCGCATTCAGGAGGTCGTGACGACCGATGATGCGAAGGAGATACTGGGGATTCCTGCCAAAAGCGGTTTCGCTGCTCGGGAAGGAGGTGCGAAATGAACGACTTCCGCAAGCTGATTGGCGCCTTGTCCGTGGTGGTCGGCATTCTGGCCGCGATTGTCCTAGGCTGGGTCTGGTGCTGCTGCCGTTTCTACGTGCCGGCTGGACACATGGCGATCGTGACGGCGAAGACGGGTGATCCGTTGCCGCCCGGGGCGATCCTCGCCGAAGACGGACAGAAGGGCGTCCGCCGCGAGCCGCTCGCGGAGGGCCGTCACTTCCTCAATCCGATCACGCATGACTGGCGCATTGTGCCCATCACGCGCATTCCCGCGGGTTCGGTCGGCCTCGTCACGTCCAAGAACGGCAAGGAGTTGCCGAGCGGTGAGATTCTGGCTCCCGATCACGATTCCAAGGGCGTTTGGAAGGACGTGCTGGGCCCGGGCAGCTACCGTCTCAATCCCGAGGGTTATACGGTCGATGTGCTCAACGCGATCAACATTCCGATCGGTTACGTGGGCGTCGTGACGAGTCAGACGGGCAAGCCCGCCGCGGCCGGACTCTTCGCGGGTCCTGGCGAGAAGGGCGTTCTGGAGAAGGTCCTGCAGCCCGGTCTCTACTACGTCAATCCGCGCGCCTATCAGGTCGATGTCGTCGAAATCGGCATGAACCAGGTCTCGATCGTCGGCAAGTCCGGCACGGTCGTCCTCACGAAGGCGCAGAGCCAGAGCGCGAACGGACTCGGCGACCTGCAGCGGCAGACGCTCGCCAAGCAGGTGCAGAAGCGTGCCGAATACGTGACGAACAACGCCGACCTCGGCATTGTCGACGAGGATTCCGCGCGCAACTTCTCGAACTTCTCGCTGAGCTCGCTGGCTTCCCCGGCGACCGAACTCCAGCGAGGCGCCAATGCGGCGGCGAAGGCGAAGGTCCAGATGAACGGCAGTGTTCCTGCGCAGTCCCTGCCGGCGAGCGACTCCGTTGCCTTCGGCATGAACCAGTTCGTGCAGTTCCCGAGTTCGGACGGCTTTGCGATCATGCTCGACATGACCGTCGAGTTCGAGCTGATGCCCGAGAACATCTCGAAGATCTTCATGCTCTACGGCGACCTGCCGGCCGTCGTCTCGAAAATCCTCATGCCGCAGATCCTGTCGATCTCGCGCATGAAGGGCTCGGACTACAAGGCCCGCGACTTCATTGACGGCGAGGGCCGTCAGAAGTTCCAGCAGGAGATGACCGAAGAGCTCGTCCGTGTGATGAAGGAGAAGTCGATCGTCGTGCGGAATGCGATCGTCCGTCACGTCGAGGTTCCCGGCGAGATCCTGGAGCCCATCCAGTCCGCGGCCATTGCGAAGGAGCAGGACCTCACCAACGTCACCGCTCAGGAGACCGAGAAGCGCCGCGCCGAGCTGAATACGGAGACCGCCAAGGTCGATCAGCTCCGCCGCGAGGTCGAGCAGGAGACGGCAAAGCTTGTCGCCACCATCGCGGCCGAGACGAAGAAGGACGTCGCAGGCATTGCGGCCGACGCCAAGCTGGCCGTGGCGAAGATCGATCTCGATTGTGCGAAGATCCAGGCGCAGATCATCGAGACGAAGGGCGCGGCCGATGTGCAGGCGCGGTTCGCGGTCGAGAGCGAGGAGGCGCGGGGCAAGCAGCGCATCGCGGGCGCGTTCAAGGATCGCTCGCTTTGGGCCGACCTCAAGTTCGCCGAAGCGCTCAATCCGGGGCTGTCGATTCGGGTGCTGCATGCCGGCGAAGGTACGCTGTGGACGGACCTCAAGGGCTCGGCGCTGGCCATTCCCGCGAAAAAGTGAAACTCCGCTCATTTTTTCGCACATAACCAATCTCACTTGTGATATAATACATCACAATCGTTTTCCAAACGAAGGAATAAATCAAAATGAAGATCAAGTTCGGTACCGTCGCAGAAAATATCACGACCCGCAAGGAGTTCCCTCTTAAGAAGGCTCAGCAGGTTCTCAAGGGCAAGACCATCGCCGTCCTCGGTTACGGCATTCAGGGCCCGGGCCAGGCGCTCAACATGCGCGACAACGGCTTCAAGGTGATTGTCGGTCAGCGTAAGAGCACGAAGGCGAACTCCAGCTGGATGCGCGCCAAGAAGGATGGCTGGGTCGAGGGCAAGACGCTCTTCGGTATCGAAGAGGCTGCCGACAAGGGCGATATCATCATGCTCCTCGTCTCCGACGGTTCCGTCCCGCAGGTCTGGAAGCAGATCGAAAAGTACGTGACCCCGGGCAAGTACCTCTACTTCTCCCACGGCTTCGGTCTCGTCTACAACAAGCTCACCGGCATCAAGCCCCAGAAGGGCGTCGGCTGCGTGATGGTCGCCCCGAAGGGCTCCGGCACGTCCGTCCGTCGTAACTTCCTCTCCGGCGCCGGCATCAACAGCTCGTTCGCGTTCGAGCCCAACGGCATGAAGGCGAAGGTCGTCGAGGAAGTCACCAAGGCCATCGGTATCGGCATTGGCTCCGGCTACCTCTTCCCGACCACGTTCCAGAACGAAGTGACGTCCGACCTCGTCGGCGAGCGCGGCATTCTCATGGGCGCTCTCGCGGGCGTGATGGAAGCGCAGTTCGAGACGCTCCGTGCGAACGGCCACAGCCCGTCCGAGGCGTTCAACGAGACCTGCGAGGAGCTCACGCAGTCGCTCATCCGTCTCGTTGACGAGAACGGCATGGACTGGATGTACGGCAACTGCTCGCAGACCGCGCAGCACG
>CALZAJ010000188.1 GCA_945613785.1 uncultured Verrucomicrobiota bacterium
ATGAAGAAGGTCGTCGATGGCGAACAGGGCGGAATCTCCAAGGCGGTGAAATGGAACGGCGGCGGTGGTTTCCGCTTCTACGAGCTTGGCGAGCCGCTCTTGGACGAGCGCGGGCAGATTGCGGAGTCGATCCCCTACGACGTGCTGGCGGCTCACATCTGGTGGCAGGACACCGGCACGGCGTGGGGGACGAGCAAGGGTGCGAAAGGAACCGTCCTCGGCATCCATGAGGGCGTCGCGTATGCGCTTTTGTACAACGGTATCCTGCATGACAGGAGCGTGAACGGCGGGAATGTGCTGACGCGCCAGACGCTTGGCGTCATCAAGGAAGACCTCGGGCAGACCGAGTACCGCAAGCTCGTCGTGTACGGGGAATGGAACAAGCTTGGCGAGGAGCGGCTCAAGGACGAGAAGATCGAGTTCCGCCAGACGCCCTACGACGTGGTCGTGCGTAAATGATTTTAACGCAGAGTCGCAGAGGCGCAGAGAGAAGAGAATAACATGACTGAGAATGAAATAAGCGGACAGATTCTGGATGCGGCCATTGCAGTCCATAAAGAAATCGGGGGGCCGGGCGTCTTGGAATCGTATTATGAGACGGCACTTGCGTATGAGTTGCGCAGTAGAGGTTTGAAGGTCGAAACGCAAAAAACGATTCCAATAATATACAAGGGCAATGAAATAGGAGAGCCATATAGACTTGATATGCTGGTCGAAGACAAGGTCATAGTGGAGTGTAAGGCTGTGGAGAAGAACAATCCTGTTTTTGCCGCGCAGGTGTTGACTTATTTGCGCTTGACGAAACTAAGGCTTGGAATAGTCATCAACTTTGGTCAGGAGAAAATCAAGGATGGGTATATCAGAGTGGCCAACGGCCTTTAGCACTCTGCGACTCTGCGCCTCTGCGTTGAAAATACACTGGAATCTATATCATGCAGCTCAAGAAGTACCAGAACGACACACTTGCCGTCATCAAGAAGTTCTTCGACGCGCTCGACACGAAAACGCCCGGCGAGGCCTACGCGTCCGTCACCTCGTCGGCGGACATGATTGCACGGCTGGGGAACCTCCGCAAGTACGAGGCGGCGGCGAACGACACGCCGACTGTGGCGATCAAGGTGCCGACGGGCGGCGGCAAGACGATCATCGCCGCGCATGCCGTCAAGGTGATAGCCGAATGCCAGGGCAGGGAGTGCCCGTTCATCGTCTGGTTCGCGCCGTCCGAGACGATCCGGCGGCAGACCGCCGACGCGCTCAAGAAGGCGCGGCATCCGTACCGGCAGGCGCTGAACGAGGCGTTCAAGGGGAACGTGCAGGTGTTCGACCTCGACGAGGTGTTCATGATAACGCCGTCGGACATCGAGCGCAACGCGTGCATCGTCGTGGCGACGGAGCAGGCGTTCGTCAAGAAGGACAAGGAGAAGTACAACGTCTATAAGCACAACGAGAACTACGAGCCGCACTTCGCCGCCATCCGGCTTGCCGAGGGGATGGACGCGCAGGAGGACAACCCGAGCCAGCCGAAGTTCTCGTTCGTGAACCTCGTCCACAGCCGCCGCCCCATCGTCATTGTCGATGAAGCGCACAAGATGGTGAGTGAGCTCTCGAAAGAGACGCTGACGAGGCTTGCGCCAAGCGCGGTGCTGGGGCTCACGGCGACGCCGGAGAAAGGCAACAACACGCTCTACAGTGTTCCCGCGAAGGCTCTCTTCGACGAGGAGATGATCAAGCTCCCGGTCGAGCTGACCGAGTTCCGCGAGGACTGGCGGCAGGCCGTGTTCGCGGCGATCGAGAAGCGGCAGGAGCTGGAGCGACTTGCGGACAGAGAGTTCGCCGACGGGAGCGGCGGGTATCTGAGGCCGCTTGTTCTCTTCCAGGCGCAGGCGAACACGAAGACGGCGGAGGTGCCGGTCGATGTGCTGAAGGCGTTTCTGACGGACACGGCGAAGCTGCCCGCAAGCGAGATTGCCGTGGTCACGGGCGAGCAGAAGGAACTGGACGGAATCGACGTCACAGACCCCCAGTCGCCAATCAAGTACATCATCACGGTTCAGGCGCTTAAGGAGGGATGGGACTGTCCCTCGGCGTACATCCTCTGTTCCGTCGCCAACATTGCGAGCGGGACGGACACGATACAGCTTCTGGGGCGCGTGATGCGTCAGCCCGAGGCCAGACGGCGCAAGACGCCGCAGCTCAACCGTGCGTATGCGTTCGTGATGAGCAGGACGTTCGGGCAGGCCGCAAGCGAACTTGCGGAGGGTCTGCGGAAGAAAGGTTTTGACGAGACCGAGGCGGCTGCGGCGATTGTCATGCAGCCCGACTTGGGACTTAAGGACGATGAAGATGAGGAGGACGGACTCTTCAACCAGTCCGGAACGCTCGTCCTCGACAGCGAGACATACGAGGCCGTGGCGTCCGAGCTGCCCGACGAGGTGAAGGTTGCGGCGAACGCGGACGGATCGGGTACCATCGAGGTGACGGCGGAGATTTCCGACGATGCCATGAAGCGCGTCGTGTCCGCTCTCGAAAGCAGGGGATACTCGACGGAGGCGGCGAAGTTCATCCGCAAGGTTGAGCGGAAGCGGCGCGAGGCGGCGGTGGAGATTCTGGCGAAGAGCCACAAGATGGTGTTCCCGCGCCTCTGTGCGGAAGTACAGGGGGAACTGTGCCTCAACGCGGCGGATGCCACGGAACTTGTCGGGCTTGGCGTGGAGACGGAGCTTCCGCCGAAGCTGCCGGACGGTGCGGTTGCGCTCTCGGAGGGCGGCGACTCGTTCGAGTTGATGCTGGACGGCAACAAGATCAAGCAGCAGTTCGTGCAGACGGAGATGGAGGGCTTTCTGCGCGACCTCAAGACAGACTATTCCGCCGGGGACGTGGTGAACGAGCTGAACGCCCTTGTGGTCTATCACGGCATATCGCCAAGGGCAAAGTTCGGGTGGATAACTGGCATCGTCAACGACCTCGTCACCGTCAAAGGGATAAAGCCCATTCAGCTCTACTGCTACCGGTACAAGCTCAAGGCCCGGCTTGAGAGGCTTCTTTCCGAAGCGGCGGATCGCATACGCGAACAGGCGTATCAGGCGGTGTTCGCCTTCGGACAGGAAACGTATCCCCTGCAACTCGATCTCGACGGAGGCTTTGCGTTCGACGAGGCGCTGTACGCCGACGCGCCGCTGATGAAGGTTTATCGCGGCGGCACGAGGTTCGCCAAGCACTATCTCGGACCGAACTGCGTGCCGGCGTTCGACGGCGAGAAGAAGGACGGCGAGGGCGAGGAGTTCGACTGCGCAGTCCAGATTGACGCGCATCCGGCGGTTCGGTTCTGGCTCCGCAACCTTGCCAAGCACCATCGGTCGTTCTCCCTGCCGCTCTCGCACGACAGCTTCTACCCTGATTTCGTCGGCGAACTGACCGACGGGCGGCTCTTCGCCGTCGAATACAAGGGCGAGCATCTGAGAAACACGAAAGACACGTTGGAGAAGGATGCCATCGGCCGCCTCTGGGCGGCGAAGTCCGGCGGCAAGTGCCTCTATGCAACCGTGTTCAAAAGCGAGGGTGG
>CALZAJ010000189.1 GCA_945613785.1 uncultured Verrucomicrobiota bacterium
GAAGCTTTCGAGCTGGATCGAGGAGACGGTCGAGAAGCTGAAGGAGCAGGTCGGTAACGAGGAAGTCGTCCTCGGCCTTTCGGGCGGCGTCGACTCGTCCGTCGTGGCGGTCCTCCTCCACAAGGCGATCGGCAAGCGTCTGCACTGCATCTTCGTGGACAACGGACTCCTCCGCTACAACGAGGACAAGCAGGTCGAGCAGATGTTCCGCTCGAAGCTCGATCTTGATCTTCACATCGCGCATGCGGCGCAGCGTTTCTACGCGGCGCTCAAGGGCGTCTCCGATCCGGAGCAGAAGCGCAAGATCATCGGCCGTGAGTTCATCAACGTGTTCGCCGAGGAGGCGCGCAAGTTCAAGAGCGCGAAGTTCCTCGGACAGGGCACGATCTACCCGGACGTCATCGAGAGCTCGAGCGCGCTGAAGGGTCCGTCCCAGACGATCAAGTCGCACCACAACGTGGGCGGTCTGCCGCCGGACCTCAAGTTCGAGCTCGTCGAGCCGCTCCGTGACCTCTTCAAGGACGAGGTCCGCGCCGTCGGCCGTGTGCTCGGCATGGACTCCGAACTCCTCGACCGTCAGCCGTTCCCGGGTCCGGGTCTCGGCGTGCGCATCCTCGGCGAGGTCACCGAAGAGAAGGTGAAGCTTCTCCAGCAGGCGGACCTCCGCGTCCAGGAGGAAGTGAAGAAGCTGCCCGAGTACAAGACGATCTGGCAGACCTTCGCGGTCCTCCTCCCGGTCAAGTCCGTGGGCGTCATGGGCGACCAGCGTACGTACGAGTACACCTGCGCGATTCGTTCGGTGAACTCGATTGACGCGATGACGGCGGACTGGACGCACCTCCCGTACGAGACGCTCGCGACGATGTCCAACCGCATCATCAACGAGGTCCGCGGCATCAACCGCGTCGTCTACGACATCTCTTCGAAGCCGCCGGCTACGATCGAGTGGGAATGATAGAATACGCACATGCTTCTCGAGATTGAAGATCTGAGTGTTTCCTTCCGGAACGACGAAGGCGAGGTGAACGCCGCGGCGGTGGACGTGAGTCTGAAGCTCGACCGCGGCGAGATCCTGGGGATCGTGGGCGAGTCCGGTTCGGGCAAGAGCTCCGTCTCCATGAGCGTCGCGCGCCTCCTGCCGAGTCCGCCGGCCTTCTATCCGAAGGGCCGCATCCTCTTGGACGGCGTGGACACGCTGACGATGCCGTTGGCCGACCTGCGCCGCATCCGCGGCAAGAAGATCGGCGTCATCTTCCAGGATCCGATGGGTTCGCTCTCGCCGTTGCACCGCATCGGCGACCAGCTCGTCGAGACGATTCTCCTGCACGAGGAGATGTCGAAGAAGGCCGCGGAGGCGATGGCGCTCGAGTGGCTGGGCAAGGTCGGCATTCCCGACCCGATCGTCCGGGCGAAGGCCTATCCCCACGAGCTTTCGGGCGGCATGCAGCAGCGTGTGATGATTGCGATGGGGCTCATGCTCGGGCCGGACCTCGTAATTGCGGACGAGCCGACGACGGCGCTCGATGTGACGATCCAGGCGCAGGTGCTGAAGCTGATGAAGCAGTTGCATCAGTCCAATTCGGGCGTGTTGCTCATCACCCACGACCTGGGCGTCGTCTCCCAGATGGCGACGAAGCTGGCGGTCATGAAGGACGGACGCGTGGTGGAGACCTCGGACGATCCGTCGGCCTTTTTCGAGATGCCGGAGCATCCTTATTCACAGGGGCTGGTGAGTGAAGCCAAGAGAATGGAGCTTGAATCATGAAGAGAATCGGAATCATCGGCGCCGGCAGGTTCGGCATGTCCTTGGCGGAGTCCCTGGCGAACGCCGGCACAGAGGTTCTTCTGATCGACCGCAACCGTCCGGCGATGCAGAATGCGAGCGAGTTTGCGACGGCGTTGCAGGGTGACGCGACGCAGCCGCACTTCCTTGAGGAGGCGGGCTTCGGCGAATGTGACCTCGTGGTCGTCGCGATCGGCTCGAACATCGAGGCCTCGATGATGGCGACGGCGAACTGCAAGGAAATCGGCGTGCCGAACGTGGTCGCGAAGGCGACGAGCGAACTGCACGGCAAGATCCTGCGCCGCATCGGTGCGGACACCGTGGTGTATCCTGACCGTGACAGCGCGCACCGTCTGGCGCGTGCGATCGCCAATCACGACGTCATCGACTTCCTGGAGATCTCCGACGGATATTCGATCGCCGAGATCGACGTGCCGGACGGCTTCCGCGGCAAGACGCTGGCCGAGGCCGATTTCCGCAACACGACGGGTCTGACGGTCCTGTGCATCCGTCGGGCCGATGCCGATCCCGCGAAGCCGCGCAAGGTCGTGATCCCGCAGGCGAAGGACGTCCTGCAGTCGGATGACAAGCTGATTGTTTTTGGCGAAACCAAGAAGCTCGACGCGATTTCTTAAGATGAGCAAGCTGGTCATCCAGGGCGGGAAGACGATTTCCGGGACGCATGCGGTCTCGGGCAATAAGAACGCGGCGCTGCCGATGATTGCGGCGGCCCTGTTGTCGTCCGAACCCGTCGTCCTCACGAACGTCCCCGAGATCGCCGACGTGGCGATCATGCTCGAGGCGGCGAAGAGCTTCGGCGCGAAGGTCGTGCGCGATCTCAAGGCGCACGCCGTGACGCTGACGACGCCGAAGCTCAAGACGGCGATCATCAGCCCTGAGACGGCGGCGAAGCTCCGCACCAGTTTCCTCTTTGCGGGTCCGTTGCTGGCCCGTGCGGGCCGTGCGTCCCTGCCGCCGCCGGGTGGTGATGCGATCGGACACCGTCGGCTCGACACGCATTTCGCGGGTTTCAAGGCGCTTGGCGCGAAGGCGGTTGCGGGGCGCAAGACGCTGCGCTTCAAAGGCGAGCTGAAGGGTGCGAAGATCCTGTTGGACGAGGCGAGCGTGACGGCGACGGAGAACATCCTGATGGCGTCCGTTCTCGCGAAGGGCAAGACCGAGATCTACAATGCCGCCTCGGAACCTCACATCGTCGATCTGGCGAACATGCTGATTGCGATGGGTGCGAAGATAGAGGGCTCGGGCACGAACCGCATCCGCGTCGAGGGCGTCGAGAAGCTGGGCGGCTGCGAGGCGCGCGTGGGTTGCGATTACATCGAGGCCGGCAGCTACATTGCGGCGGCGGCGGTGACGGGTGGCGAGCTGAAGCTGACGGGCATCGATCCCGAACCGTTTGAGATCATCGAGGGGGCGTTCAAGCGCTTTGGCGTCACATGGACGATTTCGGTGACGGAGAAGACGCTGCACTACGTGCCGAAGAAGCACCGCAAGATGCGCTACGATCTGGGTGACGCGATTCCGTCCGTGGCGGATGGCACCTGGCCGGCGTTCCCGTCGGATTTGATGTCCATCCTGATCGTCTTGGCGACGCAGACGCGTGGCACCTGTCTGTTCTTCGAGAAGATGTTCGAGTCCCGGCTGTATTTCGTGGACCACCTGCGCCAGATGGGCGCGAAGATCGTCCAATGCGATCCGCACCGCGTGGTGGTGACGGGTCCCTCGCAG
>CALZAJ010000190.1 GCA_945613785.1 uncultured Verrucomicrobiota bacterium
GGCGCTCGTCTCCAAGAACGATCCGGTCTTTCCGTTCATGCGCGCGGACATGCCGCTGCAGGACGACGCCTTCGCTGCGCGCAAGGTGACATGGAGTCCCAAGGCGGGAAGCGTCCTCGAATTCTGCCGCGAGCTGAACCTCGGCGTCGAGTCCGTCGTCTTCCTCGACGACAATCCGCACGAACGCGCCCAGATGGCCGCGCATCTGCCGTCCGTCACCGTCGCACCCTGGACCGGTACGCCGTCCCGCCAGACGGTCCGTCGCCTGCGGGAATACTTCTTCAGCGACATGGGCCGCACCGAAGAGGACCGTCTGCGCGCGGCCAGCTATCAGGCCCGGTCCGCCGCGCAGGTCGCGGACTTCGCCACGGTCGGGGACTATCTCGAATCGCTCGGGCTGCACGTCGCGCCGTCCCTTGCCGAGGAAGGGGACCTCGACCGTCTCGCGCAGATGGCCGGCAAGACCAACCAGTTCAACGCGACCACCTTGCGGCGTCCGCGCGCGGAATTTGCGGCGCTGCTCGCCGATCCGTCGAAGCGCGTCTTCGTCTTCCGTGCGGGCGACAGGTTCGCGGAGATGGGCATTGTCTGCTACATCGTCGCGGACGTCCCGTCCCGTCGCATCACGGACTTCGTAATGAGCTGCCGCGCGATGGGTCGCACGCTCGAGCACTTCGCCTACACCTATGTCTGCCGTCAGCTCGGCTTCGAGCCGTCCATCGACTTCACGCCCACCGCGAAGAACTTCCCCTTCAAATCCTTCCTCACCTCCGACCTCCACGCCCCGACCTACTACCACCAATCCTAACCCCATCCCCTCTTTCATTTCCCATTCTCCATTCACCATTCCCCATTCTCCATTTTTCATTCTCCATTTTCCATTTCCTATGCGTGTCTGGATTGAAAATCCCTTTGATAACTTGCCCGTGGAAGGTTTCCGCCCTCAGCGTTATTGGCTGATGGCGCAGGCATTTGTGCGTGCGGGACACGAGGTCGTGCTGTGGACGGCGAATTTCAATCATACGACGAAGCAGAACCGCAGGTTCGTCGCACAGCCGAAGCTGGAAACGGACGAGCAGGGCAATCAGCTGCCGGAGTTCATTGTGGACGGGATTCGTCTGATCCTGCTTTACGAGCCGCCGTATGACAAGAACGTGAGCCTCGGGCGCGTCATCAGTCATCGTGCCTACGCGAGGCAATGGGAGTCGTATGCGCGAAGCCGTGCCGATGCGCTCGGACATCCGGACGTGATTGTCGTTTCGACGCCGCCGCTTGCGACGGGTGACGTGGCGATTCGTCTGGCGCGTCATTGGGGCGCGAAGCTCGTCGTGGACGTCATGGACGACTGGCCGGGGACGTTCTATCGTCTCCTGCCGCGGGGTTTGCGTTGGCTCGGTTGGATGGCCTTTGCCCCCGCCCATCGTGCGGCGCGGCGGCTGTATGCGGCGGCGGATCTCATCACGGGCGTTGCCGATCGGTATGCAGACCTCGTTTCGCCCAAACCTCTCAAGCGTTTCTACCATGGCATTGAGATTGATCAAATCCCCCAATCTCCTCCGCCTTCCCGATCCAACAATCTTTCCCTTGTCTATGTCGGCAATCTCGGCCGCACATATGATCTCCAGACGGTTGTCCAGGTCGTGGAGATGCTCCCCAATGTCACGCTCGACGTGGCGGGGAAGGGAGAAGGGCTCGAGGCGTTGCGTGCTCGGGCGTCGGACCGCATTCGCATCCACGGTTGGCGAGGTGTGATGCGGGAATCGTGCCGATGGTGGCGGAGAGTTGCGTCGGCGTGCCTTACAAGTTCGGCGACTATTCGGCGGCAGGCCTGGCGATCATGAGTTCGCTCGGCGGCGAAAGCGGTGAACTTCTTGCGCGGTATGGCGCGGGCGTTTCCTATGAGACTGGAGACGCGGCTTCCTTTGCCGCGGCAATCGCGGAACTGCTGCCGAAGCTCGAGGAGGTGAAGGCCGGTTCGCGGAGGATGGCGGAAGCGGAATTTGATTCGCGGAGGATATACGATGATTACGTGCGACATGTCACGCTTTGACGAGCATTTCATGCGGATGGCCTTGCGCGAGGCCGAGAAGGCGGCGTCCGACGGAGAAGTGCCGCTCGGTTGCGTGATTGTCGAGCCGGCCATCATCGAGCCGGCTCATGACGGTCATCCGACGGTCTACGATCCGAATCCGACGCTGGCGCGCATTCTCGGGCGTGCGCACAATCAGACGGAGGGACTTGCCGATGCGACGGCTCATGCTGAGATGCTGGCAATGAGTTCGGCATTTACGGCAAAGGGCGATTGGCGTCTCACGGGGACGCGGCTGTATGTCACCAAGGAGCCGTGTCCGATGTGTGCGGGCGGCATTGTCCTGGCCCGTCCCGAAACCGTCATCTGGGGTGTTTCCGATCCGAAGCGCGGCGGCGGCACAACCTTCGGCATCTTCAATCATCCGGGCGTCAATCATCATCCGGAAATCATCACTGGGGTCCTTGAAACGGAGTCCAAAGCGATTCTGCAGAAATTCTTCCAGTCTCGTCGTAAATAGCGCGAAGCTAGGGAATCATGGGGTCTTCAAAAAATCTCAATTTACCCCATTGACAGTTCAAAGGAAATATGAGATACTATCTCATGTTTTCCACCATATGGGGATATAGCTCAGTTGGTAGAGCGTCTCAATGGCATTGAGAAGGTCAGGGGTTCGACTCCCCTTATCTCCACCAGTTCAAAAGGCCGCAATTCGCGGCCTTTTCGCTTTCTAACGCGAGAACTCGCAACATTCGCAACACGGTCACACTTGACCATTTTGCAACGCGAAACAACCCGATACAACGCCGCCGGTATATACACAGTGCATACACAACTTTCTCATTTGGTATAATATCCGCTATAAAGACATTGGTCAAACAATCCTTTTCGGATCGGGTCATTTCTCTCATTGAGGCAGCACGGGCAAAGACCGTGGCGACTGTCAACCTTGCGATGGTCTACACCTATTACGAGGTGGGACGCATAATCGTCGAGGAGGAACAAGGCGGCAAAAGCGGGCTGGTTACGGCGAGAAGCTTCTGATCGACCTGGCGCGAAAACTGACGGCGAAATTCGGCAAGGGATACTCGGCGCAGAATTTGCGGAACATGCGCCAGTTCTTCCTCTTGTATTCTCAGCAGCAAATTTGCCAGACAGTGTCTGGCAAATTGCTCAAGGGCGAAGATCCGCCGAGGCGTTGCGCGTTCAGCTTAAGATGAGACCGGTTGCGGCTGGGGGCGAAGAGCTGGATCGAACGGAAATTGTTCATCTTGTTCGAGAAGTCTATACGAGTGACGAGTTGCGAATGGCCGTTTCCCCTGGGCAAACGCGGTGTCGGAAGCCGTCTATTCAACGGGCGACGGACTATGTCCGAAAGGTTGCGACAGCTGAGTCTCGGTTTTATGACCGCATTGTCGTTATTCGTATGGCGCTCCGGTCAGGAGGCGGGGATCAGGCACGGACGATCTCCTTGAACTTCAGTCCGA
>CALZAJ010000191.1 GCA_945613785.1 uncultured Verrucomicrobiota bacterium
TCTGCCATCTCTTCGAGAACGACGGCAAGGCCGTTCTCTTCCTCTCGACGCCCGGCACCAACGATGTGTCCGTCGCAGTGCCGGCGAAGGGTCCGCTCACGGTCATTGACTTCCAGGGCAACGAACAGACGGTCGCGGACGGCAAGGTCGTCACGGGAGACATGCCGGTGATCGTCGAAGGTGGCGACCTGGACGAGCTGAAGCTCCACACCGCGCTCTTCCTCGGGACCGCGACGGCGCCGACGGCGCTCCCGCAACATGTCGCTGACGTCGAGTCGATCACGTTCCCGGTGACGGTCTCCAATCCCTATGCCCAGACGCGTACGTTCACGGTCACGCCCGAGGATCCCAAGTGGGGCAAGGCCAAGGCCGAGACCTTGACGCTCGAGCCGGGCGCGTCCAAGACCTTCGAGCTGTCCTTCGCGGCCGCGGGGAACGCCGCCGGCGCAAGCCGTCTCGGCTTCTCGATTGCGACGGACGGCGTCCGTAACATCGCCAAGCCGGGCGTCCTCTTCGTGACCGATTCCGCCTCGCTCGGCAATCTCGTGAAGAACGGCACCTTCGACGGCGATCTCGCGCCCTGGAAGGGCGAGGGCAAGGCGGTCTCCGCGCCGGTTCCGGGCGACCCCGCGAACCAGGCGCTCGCCATCTACGGCAAGGGCAAGGGCTATTGCCACGAGACCGCGTCCGCCAACCTGCCGGTCCCCGGCGGCACCTACCTCTACACGGCGTGGGCGCGCGGCGACGGCATGGGCGGAGGTTCGAACCTCGACGAATACGATGCGGACGGCAAGCACCTCAAGAACTACATGATGCTCAGGGTCTTCGCCTTGCCCGGGACCGGCACCAAGGGCTGGAATTATGTCTCCAAGCAGTTCACCTTCAAGCCCGAGACGACGACGCTCGCGATGACGCCGGTCGCTGAAGGAAAGGAAGGCGGACGCATCCTCTACGACAACCTCCAGCTCTCGCTCTACCGTGGTTGCGACTATGTCGCGTTTGCGTCGGTCTCGGACAAGGAGTCGTCGCCGGTGCCGTTGCTCTGCGAAAACCAGCTCCGTGACGCGGAAGGCGGTTATGAATGGTCCGAGCAGAACCTGGGCGGCATCGCGAAGTTCACCTGGACGCCCTCGTCGCTCGTCCTCGAGGCGACGGTCGAGGATGACGTCCTTGACGCCCGGCCGGTCGTGACGGAGTCGGGCGAGGAGACGCTCACGGGCGATGCGCTCGCGATCTGCCTCTTCCCGCGGATCGGCCCCGACGGACGCCCCGAGAACGACCAGATGCGCTGGTATATCTCGAAGGCCTCGCCCGGCGGCGGTTCGGGTGCGAACACCGTGTACCGTCCGGCCAAGTATGCGATGGGCATGAAGTCCGGTCAGCTCTGCAAGGACTCGTCCGTGTACTCGATCGACATCAAGCGCAGCGGTACGCTCACCACCTATCGTCTGACCATCCCCTGGACGGAGATACCCGGCATCAGTCCGGCGAAGGGCGCCAGCTTCGGCTGCAATCTCGTCCTGACCGATTCCGACGGCAAGGATGCCAGGGCGAAGATGGTCTGGGGCGGCGGGCTCAAGGATGATTCCGCGGACTGCGGTCTCGTGACGCTCGTGCCGTAAGCGAACCCTCAAATCCCACCAAGCGGCTCCTTCGTCTGGAGCCGCTTATTATTTGATACAATAAGAAGAAAATGAAGATTTCCCTTTTTACCTTGTCCGTACTCTCGATGGCCGCGGCGCTCGCCGGTCCTGCCTACGACGCGTTCCATCCTGGTCAGGAGTGGCTTGATACCGACGGCAATCCGATTCATGCCCATGGCGGTTCGATTCTCGTCGTGGACGGCACCTACTACTGGTATGGCGAGAACAAGGAGAAGACCACGGGTCTGGATGGCGTTTGGCACATGGGTGTCAACCTCTATTCGTCCAAGGACCTCTACAACTGGAAGAAGGAAGGCACGATCATTCCGCCGGATCTGCAACATCCCGGCGCGCCGCTTCATCCGAACTCCTGCATGGACCGTCCGCACATCCTCTACAACGACACGACCAAGAAGTTCGTCTGCTGGATGAAGATCATGTCCGATGCCGAGCAGGGCGAGACGGTGATGACGGCCGATTCGATCAAGGGTCCGTGGACGCTGGTGAAGCGCGGTCTGCATCCGTGCGGCATGAGCGGTGGCGACTTCGACCTCGTCAAGGCCTCCGACGGCAAGGCCTACTACTATTTCGAGCGCGTCCACTCCGAGCTCATCTGCGCCGATCTGACCGATGACTACACCGACGTCACGGGCTATTACTCGACTCACGCGCCGCGCAAGGCCCCGCCGTATGTCCGCGAGGCGCCCGCGCACTTCCTGCGCGACTACAAGCACTACCTCATCACCAGCGGTACGACGGGCTATTGCCCGAATCCGAGCGAGACGTTCGTGGCGGACTCCTGGCACGGCCCGTGGGTCTCGCTGGGCAATCCGCATCCCTCGGATGAGTCGAACACGTCGTTCCACAGCCAGATTTCGAGCGTCTTCAAGGTCCCTGGCAAGAAGGACCTCTACATTGCGCTTGGCGACCGCTGGATGCCGGAGATGATGGATCTCACCTATCCTGAGGTCGAAGCCGCTTATGCCTCTTGGTTTGGCTTGCCCTACGACAAGGCCCTCAACGAATCCTATGAGCGCAAGTACGCCGAGAAGAAGGAGGCGTGGAAGAAGGCCGGCAAGCCCTGCCGTCCGGATGCGACGATGCTGGCGCGCTACGTCTGGCTGCCGATTCTCTTCAAGGACGGAAAGCCGGTGATCGAATGGCGTGACAGCTGGAAGATTTCTGAATTCGAAGACGAAAAATAGAAAGAGAAGACACTATGCGCGACATCCCTTACAAGACATATCTCGCCGAGAACGAAGTTCCCACACAGTGGTATAACGTGCGTGCGGACATGAAGAAGAAACCCGCGCCGCTGCTGGTTCCGGCGACTGGTCGGCCCTGTACGGCGAAAGACCTCGAGCCCGTCTTCTGTTCCGAGCTCGTCCGCCAGGAACTGGACGAGACCACGCCTTATCTTGACATTCCGAAGCCGATTCAGGACTTCTATCGGATGTTCCGTCCGTCGCCGCTCATCCGCGCCTACTTTCTCGAGAAGGCGTTGGGCACGCCGGCGAAGATCTACTACAAGTTCGAAGGCAACAACACTTCGGGTTCCCATAAGCTCAACTCGGCGATCGCGCAGGCCTATTACGCGAAGGAGCAGGGGCTCCGCGGCGTGACGACCGAGACCGGTGCGGGACAGTGGGGCACGGCACTGTCGATGGCCTGTGCGTTCTTCGGGCTCGATTGCCGCGTCTACATGGTGAAATGCTCTTACGAGCAGAAGCCGTTCCGCCGTGAGGTCATGCGCACCTATGGCGCGAACGTCACGCCGTCCCCGTCCCTGACGACGCAGATCGGCCAGAAGATCAACCAGGAGCACCCCGGCACCACGGGCTCGCTCGGTTGTGCGAT
>CALZAJ010000192.1 GCA_945613785.1 uncultured Verrucomicrobiota bacterium
AGGTCAGGCATCGATTGCGTCCGCTCCTCCCCGGCCGCACTCTTGACCGAGGCCGTGAACTTGAGTGTCTTGCGTTCACCGATCCAGCTGCCGGCGGAAACCGTCATGACGACCGGATCTTCCTGCCAGAAGAAGGTGTTGCCGATCACCGGGAACTGCGCGGCGAATTCGTACGGACGCTCGTCCATCGGCACCGCACTCATGTCGGTATGGAGACGCAGATCATAGATGTCACAGTAACGGGAGACGGCCTCGGGATTGTTGCGGTCGCCCCAGTTGTTCTGATTGGCGTTCTCAAGCTTGACCGGATAACGAATGGGCATCGAGCAGTCCTTGCCGTCCGGACCCTTGCCCTTCACGGTCTTGGGGAAGTACATCTCAAAGCGCTTCCACTCGGTGGAAAGTCCGAAGTCGTCCCTCGGCTTGCCCGGAGGACGGAACTGGAGACTGAACTTGTTCGTATTGGCATCGACGAAGTCAAAGCCCATGGCCCAGCTGTTCTCGGATCCCTTACGGGCCCAACCGGTCATTTTAACGGGTTCCCCCGGGAGCGTATTCTGCTTGAGCGTGGCGTTCCAACCACCGAACGTGCGCGCCGGATAATCGACCTGGAAACGAAGCGTCTTGGCGTTCTTGGGTGCCTCAGGATCATCCGGACGCTCATCCAACGCCTGGACACTGCCGCCGCACGAGACCCAGGCGCCGGGTTCCCAGGCGTTCATCTCGGGATCGCCGATGTCGCGAGAGACAATGTTCGTGCCGAACTTCACGGTCACGGTGCCGCGCGGAGAATCGGCAGCGAAAACGGATGAACAAGCGAGAAACGCGGTCGCGGCGAGGACAAGTCTGATCATGAGAAGGTTCTTCATTTCTTCGTAGATATCAAGATTGTATCAAACTAAAAGGCGACGAGAAAGATTATCTGTAAAATTTGAGACATCCCGTTTGTAAAGAGAGGCGCAGCACTTCCGCGTTCAATCGCGACAACAAAAAGAGACCCCCGGATTCCCGGAGGTCTCTCTTCGCTTCTCACTCAAGACTCTTAGAGCGTACGGCCCTTGGACTTGAGGAAGTTGAAGGACGGAACAACCGCGCCGTTGATGTCATCGAAGTGACGTTCGCACTCGACGACATACCACTCGACGCCATCCGCGTCCGTGACAGGGAAGAGCGCATCCCAATCGACCGGCGTCGCGCAACGCTTGCCGTTGGCATCGCAACCGGGCTGACCGAGGATCGCGTCGAAGGTCTTCACGTCCTTGCCCATGCCGTTCTCCTTCGCATGGAGCGTCGGGGAACGGTGCGGATACTTCTTGTACTGGACCATCGGATTGACGCCCGGGATGAAGTCACCCGCGCAGGTCGTCCAGCCGACGTCCTGTTCCATGCAGACGTCCTGGACCGTGTTGGTGAAGAAGTAATCCCAGAACGACGTGCCGTCGAGCATCTTGATCGCGTGTTCCCACGTGTGGTTGTGGAGACCGATCTTGCAGCCCATCTTCTTGGCTTCGACCGCGGCCTTGTTGTAGAGCTCGACGAGGCGCTTGGTGAAGTCGTCGATTTCCTGCGACGGCGGGCAGGCGTCGCCACCCTTGCCCGTATCCCACGAGCAGCCGGGCGGGAAGTTACCGCCGCCAGGGCAAATGACGAGCGTATTGCCGTAACCCGTCTCGAACTCGCACGTGCGCTTCAGGATGTCGACGTCGAACTTGTTCTCCTTGACGTTGAAGCCGTACTTGTCGTTGCTGAGGTGCGTACCGCAGACCTTGAGACCGGCATCGGCGAGCGCCTTCTTGAGCTCGGCCGGAGTGCAGCCGTAGTAGCCCGCGAACTCGACGCCTTCGAAGCCGACCTCACGGATCTTCACAAGGGCCTTGGCAAGGGCGACCTTCTGGTCCGCATCCTGCGCGGGAATCCACTTGTTGAGAGCGTAGAGCTGAAGCGCGATCTTGCCGGGACGGCAGGCCTTGCAGCAACGAGTGACGCAACCAGGTGCCGCCACGAGCGCCGCGCCCGCAGCCATTCCACCGAGAAAGTTTCTACGTGAAAGATTCATGATGTTTGAGTGTTTGAGTGTTTGAGTGTTTGAGTGTTTGGGTTTAAGGGTGTTTGGATGAGCTTAGACGAGATCCTTCATTGTCTTGACGGGCAGATCCTTGGCGCCGGCATCGGTCATCGGCTTGAGGGCCGAGGTATCGAATTCGTAGCCATTGGGTCCGAGCGGCCACACGACAGGCGCCGTGTTGAGGATGGTCGCCTTGAAGCCCTGGAGCGTCGCGCCCATGTTGCCGGTGTGCGAGCTGTTGCAGCCCTCGTTCTCGATGACGAACGGATTCTTGAACCCCTTCGCCATGAGCGTCTCGAGGAACTTCGTCCAGTCGCAGGAGTCGCTGCCGCCGAAGCCCGGGAGCCGCGGCTCGTAGCTGAGACGGTCCCACTCGTTGCCCGGAAGCGGCACGCCAGCCTTCTTCGCGAGGTCCGCATTGACGGACTGCTGCGGATAGAGGCGGCCCCAGTGGACGGCTTCGGCGTCGTTCGTGAAGTTGCGCGTGCCCTTGATGTGGACGCGGCGGAGCTTCTTGAAATCCATCGCCTCGATGACGTCAGACGGATCGATGTGCTGCCAGATGTCATGCGACGGATCGTACGTCTCCTGCAGCGCGCTGTCATCGTCGAGGACGGCGTACATCAGCTTGCGGGCCGCAAGGCAGCCGGGCAGGTTGTTGTAGGCGTCCGGCGCCGTGACGGGGAGCCAGCCCTCCATCGGGCAGTTCTCTACGCACACGGTCACGCCGAGCGACTTCGCATAGTTCAGGATCGGCTGGAACACCTTCTTGAACTTGAGGAGGTTCTTCTCGAAGCCGCCGTCGGTACGACCGAGGATGTGATCATAGCCGACGAACGTGCCGCAGACGACATCGTTCGCGTCGCCACCAAGCATCGCTGCCATGCGGATCAGCTTGAGGATGTGGTTCTGGTTCGCGAGTTGCATCTCCTCGGTCTTCGCGCCGATGAGGTTGTCGTAGGCGCCGACGGAAATGCGGATGTTCTCGTTGTTGCAGATCTCAAGGACACGCTTCGCGCGCTCGGGCGTGAAGTTGTCGTAGTCGAGATGGGTCGCGATGTGGTCGGCACGGTCGGTGTCGCGACGGAACACGCAGAGCTCGAGGCCCTGGGCGCCGACGGACTTCGCACGCTTGACGACCGCCTCGAAGTCGGGATCCGACGCGAAGGCGGACGTCATGAGCCAGATCGGATTGTTGCCAGCCTTCGGCTTCGCGGCATGCGCAAACGCCTGACGGGTCGCAAGCGGAGCGACCGCGGCAAGTGCCGCGGCGCCCTTGAAGAATTCACGACGATTCACCGCTTATCTTCCTTTACCTTAGAATTCAAAGCCCTTGCGAATGTAGGGCTTAACGAGCGCGTTTGCCGCAGCGTCACCAAAGCTCTGCGTCTTGGAGCACCAGGTGTGCTTGCCGGCAAC
>CALZAJ010000193.1 GCA_945613785.1 uncultured Verrucomicrobiota bacterium
GGACCCGCTCCGCCGTCACCGTCTGAGGTGTCGCACGGACGCTCAACCCATCTGCGCCGCAGGCCGAGAGCGTTTCCAGCAACGACTCGACGGGAATCGCCGCCTCCGCCTTACCAGAACCCGTCGTGCCGTCGGTCAACCAGTAGACACGATACTCAGGCATCAGCTCCTTCACGACCTTGCAGGTCTCCGTGCTGAATGAAAGGAACACAATGTTGGCGGGAGTGGCCGTTTTAACCGTCGCGACCGTGGCCTTCAGGACGGGAACGATCTGCGGACCTGACTTGATCTCCAGATAGATCTCGCGGCCGCCACGAGCGAACTCCAGGACCTCCTCCAACAAGGCTGGACGCGACCCCGCGAACTGTGAGCCAGCCCACTTGCCCCAATTGCCGACGTCAAGGGCCGAGAGCTCCTCCCAGGTCAGGTCTTCACACAAGTTGGTATTGGCGCCGCCCGTCACACGGGAGAGATCGGCGTCATGACAGGTGAAGATGCGCCCGTCCTTGGACAGACGGAGGTCGCACTCAAAGCCGAAGCCCCTCGTCACGGCCAACGAAAAGGCGGGAACGGTGTTCTCAGGGGCCTCCAGCGATTCGCCACGGTGGGCGATTAAGGTGCTGGCGGAAGGACGCTTCGGCGCCTCCTTCACGGTCATGCAACCGGCGAGCGCTGCGATAAGGACAGGAAGAAGAATTCTTTTCATGCCATGATTATACCACAGCGCCACCGTGTCAACAAGACTTAGCGCAGGCGGATCTGGAAAAGGATCATTCGGCAAGCTTGACGCGCGCCCAGGTCCACGGTTTCTTCATCGCCCCTTCTTTCTTCGGATTCGGCCAGTAGAGCTCGTGCTGAGAATTCTTGAGATCCTCAACGAGAAGGGTCAGTGCAAGGCCCACTTCGGCTCCCGGCTTCATGCCCTCCCAGCCGAGGAAGCGCTCGCCGGGAATGAAGAATTCGGCGCGGTAACCGCGCGGCGTCTTCACGACACACGAACGGGCGTCACGCAGATCGGAATCGGAAGCCAAACCGTTCCACTCGGCCGCTGCCGAGCTGGACTTGAGACGTTCATTGATCTTCTTCTGGTGTTCATCCTGCTCCTTCTCGTTGGCCCAATAGCCGGTGAACATGTGCTTCGTCTCGGCGAGCGGACAGAACCAAAGCTGGTGGTCAAACTTCGACCACGGATCATCGACCTTGAACTTGACGCCTTCGGGAGTCGTGAGCATAACTTCGAAGCAGTCCGCGGCGCGCCAGAAGCTGCCCGGATCCGCGACGAAGCAGCGCGAATCATCGACATCCAAGGCGGCAACGAGGCCTTCCTTGCACCAGGCAAGATAGATCTTCGTCGGATCCTTGTCGCCATTCGGACCGATCATGAACGAGTTGACGAGATACTTGTCGTCCCACTCCGAGAGATCGCCGTCGAACTTGATCTTGGCGAAATCGGCCCGCCGCATCGTCCAGTGGCGCGGGATGACTGGCGCGTAGTCGACCTGCAGGCCCTTCGCATTGACAATCGAGAGCTTCGGATTGGCGGCGCCCTTCGCCGCGGGATCAACTGGGGCGGACGCGAGGAGCTTGAACGTGAGCGTCTTGCTCGACTCCGGCTTGAGCATTCCCGTCTCCGTCAGTGCGGGCTCGATCTTCCATCCGTCCGGAAGCTCGGCCTTGACCGTGAAGTTCTGGTCCTCGGCGGACTGATTGGTGACGTCGAGCTCGAAGCTGCCGTCGAAGGACGCGGCATGTGACCGCGCGAAGGCCTGAGGCACGACGTCAACCTCGATGGACATCGTCTTGGCAACCTTGCCGTTCTTGCCGGTGACCGTAAAGGAGGTGTTGCCGCGGGCGAGACCGGCCGGACCCGTCACATCGAAGCCATACGGCTTCTTCTCGGCCGTCCAGCCCTTCGGCGGCTCGACGCTCCACTCGTACGTGTCAGGACCGGTGACCTCGACCTTGATCGACTCTCCGCCGACGTTACGGACGTAGAAGTCGCTTTCGAGATCCATCGGACACTGTTTGAGCCAATCGCACGCGGGATCGATTCCGACGTACCAGGTCGGCGCGATATCGAGCTTCCGCTTCCCGAAGAGTCCGGTCGGCTGAAGCGCGCGACCAAACATGTCGGTAATCAGCTCGGCCTTGGCGTCCGCAATCTCGAGATCCGGTCCGTCCTTCTTGATCTTGTAGGCCGCAGCGACAATCTTGCCTTCGGCCTTCAGGATCTGGGCCATGTGATTGGGACCGAAGTTCGCCGTGCCGAGATACTCGTACTTGCCGGGCACAAACGTGCGGAGCGCGGCGAAGGAGGCGGCAGACGGCTTCGGGTCGCGCCAACGGTTGAAGATGCCACAACCGGCAAAGAAGTGGTTCGGATGGTCCGTATCGTCGTCATAGTACCAATACCAGAACATCTTCTCGACGCCATTGCCCATGGCGAGCAGCCACTTGCGCTGGAGATAGGACGCCTGTTCCCATTCGCTCACGGGCTGACCGGCCAACGTATCCCAGCCCCATTCGGTGACCCAAAGCTCGCGGAACTTGCCGTCGCAAGTCGCGGCCTTCTTCCAATGACGCCACACGTCGCGAAGATAGGCGGGCTTGGGCTCGGACATGCCGGTGTTGAGGTTTGCCTTGGAGTATTCAGGGCCATCCTTGCCGCAATAGCGATGTCCGTTGACAACGTCGATGTTGCGGAAGTAGCCCTTCTCGACCAGTTCCTGCGTCTTTTCGACGTAGATGCCCGCAAGTCCCGGGGAAACGGACTTGGCGTCGGGACGCGCCGCGTGGATGATGTCGCCAAAGGCCTGACAGTAGCGTCCGTAACCGTCAATCGACGTCCACATCGTGCCATCCGCCTCGTTATCGAGTTCCCAAGCCGTCAACTCGGGGAACGTGCTGGTCGCCAACGCAATCTGACGGCGCCAGTCCAACGACGGCGTGAAGCTCGGATCGTTGGGATCCTTCGAGCCCTTCTTCACCTTGATTGCGCCCATCAAGCACGGAAGCGTCTTCATGCCGACGTCCGCAGCTCCCTTGATGATCTTCGGATACCACGGCCAACCGGCATACTTTCCGTCACCGCGGGACCGGACCATCCAGTCATAAGTGAACGCATAGTCACGGACCCAGACGAAACCGAGACGCGCAAAACGCTCATACCCGACATAACGACCGCCATGGACGTTGATGCCGTAGGGAGAATCTTCCTTCTCTTGTTCCGTGAGCGCGCGGGGCTTACGGACGACCACGTAGCGCGTTGTCTTGACGACTTCCTTGGGCAGACCGGACACCTTCAGTTCGACCGTGTAGGCGCCCGGTTCGTCAAACGGCAACGCGACCCGACGGGAGGCGCCGTCCAGCAGCTCGAGGTCAGGCATCGATTGCGTCCGCTCCTCCCCGGCCGCACTCTTGACCGAGGCCCTGAACTTCAGTGACTTGCCTTCTCCGAAGCTGCTGCCGCCCGAAACCGTCA
>CALZAJ010000194.1 GCA_945613785.1 uncultured Verrucomicrobiota bacterium
GACAGGTCGACAGGGCCTATGCGAGCGGCGACTGGACGCAGGTTCCCGACTATCCCCAGGTCTATTTCGGCAACGAGCCCCTGACGCTGGCACGTGAACCGAATACCGGCTGGTTCACGTTCACCGCTGAGGATGTGGTCGACGACGGAGACGGACATCCTGGCGCCTTCCGCTGCGACAAGAGTCTGCCGGAAGGGAACTATTCCCTCTGCGGCTATTGGTCGCATGACTGGGCCAACGAGACGCTGCGCGTCGCGTCCTTCACGAACGGCGTGATGCGCCTTGCGGATACGCACGTCTTCGGCATCGGAAAGACGTCCTGGGGCTCCAAGCGGCGCCGCTACTACGCTGTCAATCACCGTGCCTTCCTCGATGCGCCAGGCGAATGGTATCTCGACTGTGCGGAGCAGAAGCTCTATGTGATCCCGCCGACAGGCGACATCGCCGCCGCGCCGATTCACTTTGCCGTCGACCGCAAGCCAGTGCTTGGGCTCTACCATCAGAAGGACGTGACGATTGCGGACCGCACCATCTCCTTCGGCGGCGGGACGGGCGTTGAGCTTCGTGACTGTCACAACGTGACGATCACGAACTGCACGATTGAATGCATCGGCGGTCATGGCATCGACATCGGCGGGGACTGTTCTGACGTGACGATCGTCGGCTGCACGATCCGCAACGTCGGACGCTGCGGCGTCCATGTCTCGGGTGGGGACCGCAAGACGCTGACGCCGGGCCGCAATCGGGTCATCGGCTGTGAGATATGGAAGTTCGGACGCCTCCAGCGCGTGTATGCGCCGGGCGTTTCGCTGAACGGCTGCGGCAATGAGGTGCGCGGCTGTCGAATCCACGATGCGCCACACAGTGCGATCCTCTACGGCGGCAACGAGAACACGATCGCAGACAATGAAATCTACGACGTCATCCAGGAGACGGGTGATGCGGGCGCGATCTACACGGGACGCGACTGGACCAGCATGGGCAACCGCGTGACGGGGAACCGCATCCACGATCTCGGCGCGACGGTGGTCGGTGAAAACGCGCGTGATGTCTTTACGATGGGTGTCTACCTCGACGATTGCGATGCGGGCGATACGATTGCCTCGAACTGCTTCGAGAACGCGGGGTGCGCAATCATGGTCGGAGGGGGACGCGAGAACGCGATTTTCGCGAACCGCATCGTGAACTGCCGCAAGGGCATTCACTTCGATGACCGCGGTGTCACCTGGACGCAGCACTGGAACAATCCGAACGACGCGAGTTGGAACCTAATCGCCAAGGCCGAACGCCTGGGCTATCAGGCCGAGCCGTGGAAGAGCCGTTATCCGCGTCTCGCGAAGATCATGGACGACGAGCCGCGGCTGCCGCTCTACACGACGTTCACGAGCAACGTCTTCCTCGCGTGTGAGCGTCCGTACGACTTCAGCGTCTGGGCCTCGGTCGAATACCGGCTCAAGACGTTCTTCGCGGAGAAGACGGGCCTCATCTACAACTGTCCGTATGAACTCTGCGAGCCCGCGTCGACCTTCACGGACGGGTTCTTGCCGTTCACCGAGAAGGGTGGGTTCGGACGCGGCATGGAGGATTCCGCGATCATGAACGGCCTTGCGCTGTCGATGTTCGTCGACAAGTACGACCGCGAATGGGCCGCCAAGATCGCCCAGGGCCTCATCAATCTCGAGACCGTGCACGGAGTGAAGGGATTCGTCGCGCGCGGCATCTGCCTGGAGGATGGGAGGTCCGTCTGCACGCTCAGCTCGCGCGATCAGGTCACGCATTTTGTCCATGGACTCCTGCGCTATTATGAGAGCGGACTTGCCGATGCGGCGATGAAGGGGAAGGTCCGTGTCGCGCTCGCCGAGGTCGCCGACCGGATGCTGGCGAACGTGACGGAGGCGAACGACTGGAACGCGCTCATGGCTGACGGACAGAAGGATCCGCGCGGCATCCTGAAGATGTGGAACGTCCAGGCGCACGAGGCGGCGCGTCTGCCGGCGGTCTATGCCGCGGCCTGGAAGACGACGGGTGAGGCGAAGTATCGCGACGCCTACCTGCAGTATGCGGACGCGGCGCTCGAGCAGTCCGCGGCGGTGACGTCGCTCAGCGACCAGCAGCGTCAGTGGACGATGCCTGGCTACGCCTTCGTGCAGATGAACGCGTCGCTCGAGACGATTGCGCTGTGCGATCCTACACGGCAGGGACGCTGCTGGGACGTCATGAAGGACGTCGCGCGGCTTGCGGCAGACCGTTTCATCGCCGAGAAGGGTTCTGATGGTCCCTGGCTTTCTGCCGCGGGCGACCTGGCGTATGCGGTGATGATGGTTTCGCGGCTGGAGGAACTTGATGCGACGCTCGGCGCGTCCCGTGCGCGGTCGTTCAGCGAGCTCTTTGAGGATTGCAGTCTCGGCTTGAACGGACAGCCGCCGCTGTATGCGCCTGGGTTGCGGCCTGATCGCATCGTGTCGTTGCTCGGCGCCTGGTACCGCAATCCGAAAAGACACTGACCCTGCCCGAGTTGGCAGAAAGGTCAGTGTCGTTGATTCAAAACTCCTGGCTTCGTGTCGTTTCAATTCCCATGTCACAGTCGATATGGTATTATATCGGCATGAACGAAATTGAGAGTCTGGTTCAGCGGTATCCGAATCTGGTGGACTGTCAGGCGGAAGTCGTGCGGGCCTATGAGGTCTTGCTGACGTGTTTTCGCGGCGGGCACAAGGTTTTGGTCTGCGGCAACGGCGGGAGTGCGGCGGATGCGGAGCACATCTGCGGAGAGTTGCTGAAGAAGTTCAAGCGTCATCGTGCGATTCCGCCGGCGATTGCGGAGAAGTTGCCGTCAGAGTTGGCGGGGAAGCTTGAGGGGTCGTTGCCGGCGATTTCACTTGTCTCAATGAGTGGGATTGCGAGTGCGGTTGCGAATGATGTTTCTTGGGACACGGCGTTTGCGCAGCAGGCGCTGGGGTTGGCCGAGGCGGGGGATGTCCTGCTGACGTTGTCCACGAGCGGTAACAGTCGAAACTGCGTGGCGGCTTCACAGGTGGTCCAGGCGAAAGGCGGCAAGGTCGTTGCCTTGACGGGGGCGCGTGAGTCCGCCTTGTCGGCGTTGGCTGATGTCACGATTCGCGTACCGGCCACGGAGACCTATCAAATCCAGGAACTTCATCTTCCTGTCTACCATGCGCTCTGTTCGGCGGTGGAAGCGGCGATATTTGGCTGAGTAGCGTTACGTTAACTTGGCTTTTTTTAAAAATGCATAAAAGGGAAATAAAACTGGAACTCAAGGGATCTAAGACGGAAAAGAATCTCATGGCGGCTTTTGCGGGCGAGTCTCAGGCGCGCAATAAGTACGATTATTTCGCTTCTAAGCCGAAGTTCCAAGGGTAGTCAGTGCTCCGCGTAGCGGTTTCGCCCTTGTTT
>CALZAJ010000195.1 GCA_945613785.1 uncultured Verrucomicrobiota bacterium
CTCGGCTTCAACGTCTGGAAGGGCTTTCATCCGCTCGGCGGGGATTCGTGTGTGCTCGATCTCGAGGACTTCCTGGTGAGCGATCTCGCGCTGCCGCTCGGGGGGCTCGCCTTCGCGCTCTTCTGTTGCCACCGCTTCGGTTGGGGCTGGCAGGGCTTTTGCGACGAGGTGAATGCCGGCAGGGGGCTGAAGTTTGCGAACGGGCTGCGTATTTACTGTTCTTTTGTGCTTCCTTTGCTGATTTTGACGATTATCGTGATCAGCTTGGTTCGTCGTTTTGGTTGACCTGGGCAGTTGCCCATCCAACATCGGTTTTGCTATAATAGGTAAACTTATGAAAACCAATACTTCCGGCCGCGCGGGCGGCTACAACTGCGTTGTCTGCATCAAGCAGGTCCCCGATACGTCGAAGGTGACGGGCCAGGCGATGAAAGCCGATGGCACCATCAACCGCGCGGCTTTGCCCGCGATTTTCAACCCCGAAGACCAGAACGCCCTTGAGGCGGCTCTTACGGTCAAGGAGAATTACGGTGGCACGGTCACCGTAATCACGATGGGCCTTCCCAAGGCGTGTGACATCCTCCGTACGGCGCTCATGTGCGGCGCTGATAAGGCTTACCTCCTGACGGACCGCAAGGCGGCCGGTTCGGATACGCTCGCGACGAGCTACATCCTTTCCCAGGCGGTGAAGAGCTTCAAGCCCGATCTCGTCTTCTGCGGCCGTCAGGCCATCGACGGCGACACGGCCCAGACGGGGCCGCAGATCGCCGAGAAGCTTGATTTCGCAGCGATCACCTATCTTGAGAAGATCGAGATGGACGGTGACTATGCGATCGCCACGCGCGACATTGGCACGGGCGTTGAGACCGACCGCGTCAAGCTCCCTGCGCTCTTCACGGTCACGGACAAGTTCGGCGTCCTCCGTCCGATGGAAGTCCGTCGCGTGATGAAGTACAAGAAGGCGATGGCTCCTGTCGAGAACAACGGTGTCGCGCTGGAGGGAGACCTCGCGATCGGTCAGCTCAGCTGCGCCGACATCGGTTGCGAAGACAGCCGCTGCGGTTTCGCCGGCTCCCCGACGAACGTCAACAAGATCGTCTCGGTCGTTCTCGCGGGCGGCGATTTCAAGGAAGTCGCGGCGACCGACGAGGGCGTGAACGGCCTCGTCGCCGAGCTCATCGCGGATCACACCATCGGCTAAGGAGTAGATTTATATGGCAACTGATCGTAGCAAGGGCGAAGTCTGGGTCTTCGCCGAACAGGAAGAGGGCAAACTGAGCGACGTTCCGCGCGAACTCCTCGGCAAGGGCCGTGAACTCGCCGACAAGCTCGGCGTGCCGCTCGCGGCGGTCCTCATCGGCGATGGCGTCGAGCCGCTCGCCGCGCAGCTCTTCGAGGCTGGCGCCGACAAGGTGCACCTCATCGAGGACAAGGAGCTCAAGGTCTTCCGTGGCAAGGCCTATCGTCAGGCGTTCGTCGAGGCGATCAAGGAGGTCCAGCCTCAGATCGTGATCTTCGGTGCGACGCACATGGGCCGTGACCTCGGTCCGGCGATCGCCTCCCAGCTCCGCTGCGGCCTCACGGCCGACTGCACGGATCTTCAGATCGACAACTACACCGATCCGAAGACGCAGGAGACGTTTACCAACATCCTCCAGCAGATCCGTCCGGCGTTCGGCGGCAACATCATCGCGACGATCGTGAACCCGCGCAACTGGCCGCAGATGGCGACCGTCCGCGAAGGCGTCATGAAGCCGCTCGATCCCCAGCCCGGTCGCAAGGGCGAGATCGTCCGTCACGATTCCCACCTCGCTGGGTTCGACATTCCCGTCGAAGTCGTCGAAATCATCCGCAAGCATTCGTCCGTCAACCTCAAGGGCGCGCGCATCATCGTCGCCGGCGGTGCGGGCGTTGGCTCGAAGGAGAACTTCCAGCAGCTCCACGCGCTCGCGGAAGCGATCGGCGGCGCCGTCGGCGCGAGCCGTGCGGCCGTCGACCTTGGCTACTGCGAACATGAGCGTCAGATCGGCCAGACGGGCGTCACCGTCCGTCCTGCGCTCTTTATCAGCTGCGGCATCTCGGGTGCGGTCCAGCACCTTGCGGGCATGCAGGATTCGGCGAAGATCATCGCGATCAACACCGACAAGGATGCGCCGATCTTCAAGATCGCGCACTACGGCATCGTCGGCGACCTCAACGTCGTCGTCCCGAAGATGATCAAGGCCATCAAGTCAGGGAACAAGTAATAGCTTATAGGGAATAGGTTAGAGGAATTTCATCATGTCCAATTTCTACTCTGACAACGCCGACATCGCCAAGACGATTGACGCCCTCGACCTCACCGAGGTCGCCACGCTCCTTGAGGAGGATTTCAAGTTCGCGAAGGAGTACGATTTCGCCCCGACTTCGGCCGAGGACGCGATCGACAACTACAAGCGCGCGCTCGACGTCTGCGGCGACATCATCGGCAACCGCATCGCCCCGACGGCTGAGGAGACCGATAAGGTCGGCAACATCCTCAACGAGGACGGTTCCGTCACCTACACCCCCGGCATCAAGCTGGCGGTCAAGCTCCTGGGCCGTTCGCGTCTCTCGGGCTGCACGATTCCGTATTACCTCGGCGGTCTGAACATGCCCTGCACGATCCTCACGGCGTGCAACGACATCGTTTCCCGCGCTGATGCGGCCCTCATGAACATCTTCGGTCTCCAGGGCATTGCCGAGACAATCAACTCGTTCGCGAGCGAAGAGATCAAGAAGGAGTACGTCCCGGGCCTCTGCGACGGCACCTACACGGGTGCGATGGTCCTCACCGAGCCTGATGCCGGTTCCGACCTTCAGAGCGTCAAGACGATGGCCTATCAGGATGAGAACGGCAACTGGTTCGTGAACGGTGTCAAGCGCTTCATCACGAACGGCTGCGGCGACGTCCTCCTCGTTCTCGCCCGTACCGAGCCCGGCACGACGAACGGCGCCGGCCTCTCCTGCCTCCTGGTCGAGAAGGGTCCGACGGTCAAGATCCGCCGCCTTGAGCACAAGCTCGGCATCAACGGCTCGCCGACCTGCGAAATGGTCTTCAACAACTCCCCGGCGAAGCTGATCGGCCAGCGCAAGCGCGGCCTTATCACCTACGTCATGGCCCTCATGAACGGTGCTCGCGTCGGCATCTCCGCGCAGGCGACGGGCATTGGCGAGGCCAGCTACCGTGCCGCTCGCGACTATGCCGCGGCCCGTAAGCAGTTCGGCGTCACGATCGACACGTTCCCGGCTCTCCGCGAGCTGATGAGCGACATGTCCGTCGATCTTCAGGCGGCCCGTATGCTCGCGTACTACGGCTCTAAGTCCGTCGACCTCGAGAACGGCCTCACCAAGAAGTTCGAGGCGATCAAGGGTTCGCCCGAGGCGCAGACC
>CALZAJ010000196.1 GCA_945613785.1 uncultured Verrucomicrobiota bacterium
AGAGTCCGCCGCCCATGAACGGCTCGTGCAGGAGCTGCTTGTAGCCGAAGCTCATCGCCGCCGGCGTCTTGTTCTCCGGATCGACCGTGCGCAGCAGCATAAGGCCCGTCGCCGTCACGCCCGTCGCCTGTCCGAACTCGGCGATCGACCGCTCGAACCAGGCGTAGAGGAAGAGCTTCGGCCCCAGGAACAGGACGCAGCCGACCGACCAGATTGCACCCGCCAGCACGAGAATGGTCAACGGCTGCCAGTTGGCCCCAGGCGATGATCTGTCCCATGCAGAACTGCGGCAAGGCAAAAAGCACGAAGTCATGCACCTTGGGAATCGCGGAGCCGAGGAAGATCGTCGCGAAGATCACGTTGATGAGAAAGCCCGGCGTCTTCTGCATCGCCGCACGGAACTCTCCGGTCACGGCCTCGCCCGCCGCGCACATCACGGCAAGTCCCACGAGTCCGCCGATGATGGACGACGGCAGATAGAGACGCTGCAGGAACGGCAGATTGACGCGCAGGACCTTGCCGACGACCAGCATCAGGCACAACGAGACGAAAACTGAGATGGCTGTATTCATATCACTTACTCACGCCGAAGGAACCGTCCTCCGAAAACGACCGCGAATCCCGAGAGGTTGTGCCAGACGCTGAAGACGGCGCCCGGAACCGCCGCCAGCGCGAGCGACGCGAAATGGACCGTCGCGAGAGAGACGGCAAGCCCCGAGTTCTGCATGCCCACCTCGATCGCGAACGTACGGCACTTCGCCGCGGAAAGACGGAAGACGCGGCCGATCGCATAGCCGATCGCCATGCCGAGTCCGTTGTGCAGCGCCACCGCGACGAACAGGAGTCCCGCCGACGAACAGATCGCCGACCAGTTCTCGGAAACGACCACGTAGACAATGAGCAGGATGACGCCGAGCGAGAGCTTGGGCAGCACCGGCTTCAGCCGCTCGCAGAAACGCGGCAGGAGCGTGTTGAGCACGACACCGAGTGCGATCGGCAGGATCACAACCTCAACGACGGAAAGGCACATTCCGAGCGCATCGACCTCAATCACCTTGTCCGCCAGCGTCCACACCCAGAACGGCGTCACGAACGGCGCCAGGAGCGTCGAGACGCTCGTCATCGCGACCGAAAGCGGCACGTCCCCTTTCGCGAGATACGTCATCACGTTCGAGGCCGTTCCGCCGGGACACGCCCCGACAAGGATGACGCCAAGTGCGAGCTCCACGGGAAGTCCGAGCAGTTTCACGACCGCCCAGGCGACGAGCGGCATCACCAAGAACTGCGCCGCGACGCCGAGGCAGACGTCCCACGGACGCTTCAGGAGCGGCAAGAAGTCACGCGCGCCGAGCGTCATGCCCATCGTGAGCATGACGAGTCCGAGCAGGAAAGGAATGGACGAGGCCAGCATGAGGAATTCCATTTACATCACGTGCCAGAGGATGCAGAAGAAGTGGCAGATCGTGCCGGCGAGGACGAAGAGGTGCCAGACCATATGCGCATAGGGGAGCGACTTCCAGAGGTAGAAGACGCAACCGAGCGTGTAGAGTCCGCCGCCGACAGCGAGCCACATCGTACCGAGTCCCTCCAGTTCGCGGATCAGCGGAACGATCGCCGTCACCGCGGCCCAGCCCATGATCACGTAGGCGCTGGTCGAGAGATAGCGGAAGCGTCCCGTGGTCCAGACCTTGACGATGACGCCGATCAAGGCCGCGCCCCACTCGATGCCGAAGATGGACCAGGCGAGGCCCGGATGGGTCGGACGCAGCGAGACGAGGCAGAACGGCGTGTAGCTGCCTGCGATCAGGAAGTAGATCGCCATGTGGTCCATCATGTGAAGGACGTGCTTCGCCTTTTTGTTCGTGACGGCGTGATAGGCGGAGCTCACGACATACAGGAGGATGATCGACGCGCCGAAGATCGAACCGCTCGTCACCTTCCAGGCGACATCGACGCCGCTCGTGGCCCCTTGCCAGACGACGAGCGCCAGCATCGCGGCGCCGAGATGGGACCCGACGACATGGGTAATCGAATTGGCGAGTTCCTCGCCCATGGACTGCAGACGACTCACGGCAGAACCTCCTTTTTCCCGAGGAACTTCGGCTTGCGCCGGATAACGACATCAAGAACGGCCTTGAGCTTGGCGAACTGTTCACGAATGGTTGTCTTGATTGAATAGCGGCCGTTCACATCTGGCGCGGCATAGCCGTAGGCATCCGCGCCGAAGCCTCGGGCCAGGAACACGGCGCGTCGCACGTGATCTCGCTGGGACACGACGAGGAACGAATCGAGCCCGAAGACCTCCTTCGCGCGCACGACCGTGTCGAGCGTACGGAAGCCCGCGTAGTCGCAGACGATGTGCTCGGCCGGCACGCCAGCGGCGACGAGCGAGTCCTTCATGTCCGACGGTTCGTCGTAGCCCTTCGCGTGGTTGTCACCGCTGACGATGAGACAGCGGACCTTGCCTGCCTTGTAAAGCTCGGCCGCGGCGGAGATCCGCCGCGCGTAGTAGAGGTTGTCGAGCCCGTTTGGCAGCGTCTTCACGCACCCGAGCACGACGGCCGCCCGCTGCACGGGCACGGACCCGATCTCGTCCGGACCGAACACGCGCCCCGCTGACCGTCCGTAGACGGCCCACACGGACCCTCCCCAGGCCAACAGGCCAAGCGCAGTAACGAATCCCAGCCCCCAAACGATCCGCCGAGTCCTCTGCGATATCAACATTCTCCAAGCTGCCATTGTAATGTTTATATAAAGATGAAAATGGTTTTCAGGAGACCGTCTTCTCGAGTCCGTCAGCAATTTTCCGCTTCCGTTTGCGCAAACGGCTCCGCATCGTCTTCTTCTCCCGCCAGCATCCGTTGGAATTCGCCTCTTGCGCCGCCAGGTTCTTGAGCACTCTTTTCTCCGCGCAGTCAGTTTCCCTGCCCGAACCGGGATTGAAATAGGCCGCCGAGGCATACGCATCGGAAAGGAGCAACTTCAGCAGGCACACGGACACGGGATGTTCGGGACGAACCAGCACGAATAAGGATTCTCCGTTCACAAACGCCGTATCGACGAGCCCGGCACACCGAAGGTAATGCATGTGGTGGTAGAAGTTCTTGACGCAGACGCCCATCGCAGCACACAACTGGGCGTAGCTCGCCGGACCCTGCGCCAGTCTGAGCAAAATTGCCAGGCGGTTGAAATGCGAGAAGCCGAGCAACACCGTCATCAGGCGGAGCTCCCACCCTTTCTTCTGAGGTCTGGAGACGCACGCGCGCAGGGCCGACTGAATCGCGATCGCTTCAGGGAGCGAACGGTCTGGCTCGGTATTGTAGTAAACCTTGATGCGGTCGCGTCTGACGCCCAGGAGTCCGCGGGCGTTCATCTGCCGAAGGTAAATGCTCGCAATCGGATCATCC
>CALZAJ010000197.1 GCA_945613785.1 uncultured Verrucomicrobiota bacterium
GATGGCCTGCGAGACCGCCAGCATGCGCTCGGAGAGGTCCGCAAAGCCGACATCGGTCGAATAGACGTCCTTGTAGTACTGGTAGGCCTTCTCGAGGTCGCCGGACTCTTCGGCGCAGAGACCGAGCTGGTAGACGACCTTCTTCTTGAGATCGTCCATCGTCGGGATGGCGTCGCGAGCCGTTTCGAGCTGCATGACGGCCATGTCGGTCTGACCCTTCATGAGGAAGCACATCGCGAGGTAGTAGAGCGCCCAGAGACGGTCCTTCGGGGACTTCTGCGCGAGCTGGAGATGCTCCAGCGCCTCATCGTAGTACTCGTAGGTGAAATACTGGACGCAGAGCTCGTAGCGAAGGTGCAGGTCGTTCGGATAGCGCTCGACGCGCTGCGCGAGGTCATCGAAGACGAACTGGTTCTTCTGCCCTTCGAGATCGGCGACACCTTCCTCGTTGCCCTCGGCGCGGCACTGCTCGATGAGCTGGTCGTAATAGAGGACCGTGGTCTGGGACAACATACGGTCGAGTTCGGGATCCATCGCGCCGGCGGCCTGAATGGCCTCGTTGAGGCAGTTGATGGCCTCTTCGTAGCGCTTGTTCTGATTGTAGAGTCGGGCGAGCGCGCGACGCGCGTTCATGTTCTTCGGCTCCTTCTCGATCTGCGCGAGCTTTTCGGCAATGAGCGCCTCGGCGTCGTCGCCGGTGATGACCGCCTTGTTGGCGGCATCGAGCTTCTTGGCCTGCTCCTTGTTGGCGATCAACGCCTGGAAGCCGCCCTTCTTGCCAGCCGTCTGTTCCCAGCCGGCGTTCATCGTGGCCTGTGCCTCGGTGTTCTTGAGAAGGGAGAGAATGCGCTGATCGCCCGGCTTCACCTCGGCGAGCTTCTGGTAGGCGTCGCGCGCCTTGGTCCAGTTCTTCGCCATCTGGTAGTAGGTCGCCACGCGCTCGAGGAGGGCCGGATCCTTGTTGCTGCACTCATAGGCGGCCTCCACGGAAATCGCGGCGTGGTCCGTCTTGCCCGCGCACTCGGCGGCCTTCACGGCGGCCTCGATGTTGTCGGGATCGAGCGGATTCTGACACAGGAGCTTCTCGGCTTCGGCCATGGCCTCGGCACCCTGGCCCTTCTTGACGAGGCCCATGATCTTCTGACGGGCCATCATATAACCGAGCTTGGCGCCGAAGCCGACCTTGCCGTTGCGGCGGAAGTTGGCAATCTGCGCCGCGCGGAGGAGCTTACGGGTCTCCAATACGTCAGGAGCCGCCGAGACGGCTTCCATCAGCATGTCAACCGCCAGTTCGAAGCGGCCCGATTCGAGGGCCTGACGTCCGCGGTTCGTAAAGTTCTGAGCCTTCTGTGCAAGATCAACTGCCATAATCGTTATGCCATGGAGAGGTTGAGATTCGGGGAGACGAACGATCCCGCCCTTAGGGCGTGACCGCCAGACGACCGTCGTCGCCCTGGAAGTCGAGGAAATCCTTCGCCTTGTAGGTCTTGAGCATGAAATGGGTCGCCGTCGAGAGGACGCCGTCGAGCGTCGACAGGTCCTGCGCCACGAACAGGGCGACGTCCTGCAGGCTGTCGCCCTTCACGAACACCAGGAGATCGTAACCGCCGGACATCAGGAAGCAAGCCTCGACCTGACTGAACTTGGAGACCCGCTCGGCGATCTTTCCGAAACCACAGTCGCGCTGCGGGGTGATCTTAAGCTCGATTACCGCATGAACTTCATTCATCTCAGTGTTCCTTTCCAGATTCTTTCTTGTCCTCGCTCCATTTCTGGGCGAGCACGTCGTCAACGATCTGACGCGCCAGGTCTTCCGCAATGCGCCCAGAGGCGTCGCGCTCGGCCGTCAGGATGTCATCATAGGCGACAAACGAAGTCGACGCGCTGTACTTGCGGTCGTTGACCACGACCTTGCCGGCCTTCTTGTCGATGAAACTGACGACCGCATGGACCTTCAGGACGTGCTCGCGGTTGCGCGTGCCGGTCTTGCGTTCGTAAGCGACCAGCTTGGAGCTTCCGCTCTTGACGACACCCTGAACCTCGATTGCAGCCGAACCGTGCGGGGCGATCCGCAGCGTGCCTTCACGCTGGAACTCGCGCAGGACCTGGCGCGTGACCACGCTGCCGAGTTCCGTCACGTCGCTCTCGTTCAGGAAGGTCGGGACGGACACCGTACGCATGTCGGCGGGGACCTGAGACCTCCAGGTGTAGTGGCTGCAACCCGCCAGCAGCAGGACGGCCAACGCCGCGGCCAAACCGGTGATGTTCCTCATGACGCTCATTTGCCCTCCTCCTGCAGCTCGGCGAGACGGCGACGAACCTCATCGGCATGCTCGCTGGCGGGATAAGTCTTCAGAAAACGCTCGTATGCTTTGATCGCACTCCGCTTCGTGCGCGTCCGCGAATCGTAGAACTTCGCCGCAGCATACGCCTCGTTCTCGATGTTACGAACGGCTTCGGACAGATAGCCCTCGAGCTCGCTGCGGTC
The DNA here is from genome assembly GCA_945613785.1 of uncultured Verrucomicrobiota bacterium. GTDB lineage: Bacteria > Verrucomicrobiota > Kiritimatiellia > RFP12 > UBA1067 > UBA1067. The sequence goes on from CALZAJ010000197.1 coordinate 2,489, forward strand.
GTCGGAGGACGGACCCGACTGGAGCGCCAGCTTGAGGAAGTCAATCGTGTCCTGGTTGCGGCTGCGGTTGTACCCGTGCTCGTGCAGAATCTTCATGCGGCAACGAGCCTCACGGACCAGCGCCGTCTTCGCTTCGACGGTGTTGGCATAGAGGTTGCGGAGATTCTCGTAGACCTGAACGGCCTGCACGTATTCCTGATCGTTCTCGCGCAACTCGCCAATCGTGAGCATCGCCTCGGCCGCGAAACGGGCACCCGGCGCACGCAGCACCACCGACTCGAACGCGCGACGGACCGTCACCGTGTTGTCGAAGCGGACGAACATGATGGACTTGCCCTCTTCGCGCATCAGCTTCGCCACTTCGTAGAGACGGAAGGCGATGGCGTCGAAATCACACTGGGTCGAATAGAAGTCCAAGAGGTACTTGTATTCGCGGAACGCATTCTCATACTCGAGATAATGCTCGAGATACAGGTCGGCCAGCGCCTTCTGGGCCTTGGGGGCTTCGGGCGAGGTCGGCCATTCGAGCACCAAGGCATCAAAGCCCTTGCGGGCCGCACGCCAGGAATTGCTGGCCATGCACTCAGATGCATAGGCGAACTGGGTGGCCGCGTTGTCCTTGGACGGACCATTGATGCAGGAGAACCAGCGGGGCTCCTTCTTGCGATCAGACAACGGGGCCTCACGATCAAAACCAGGGAATGCATCGGTCGCATAATGCACGCCCGGACCGGGACTTGTCCCCGGGAGCGAGGCAAAAGCAACACCCGACGCCAACACGAAGGCGGCGAAAAGAAGTATGAGACGTTTGGACATCATGTGCGTATTATAGCACAACAGAGGGAGAAAAAGGGAATTTAAAGTGAAGACGGAGCAGGCGG
>CALZAJ010000198.1 GCA_945613785.1 uncultured Verrucomicrobiota bacterium
CGGGTACGCATCAGTCGCTGGCGGACGCGACGAACTTCGTCCGTGCGATCATCGAGCGTCAGGGCCTGCAGATGAGCTGTCTCGAGGAGATTGCCTGGGGTAACGGATGGATCGACGACGCGCAGCTGAAGAAGCTGGCCGAGGGGTACGGCAAGTCGTCTTACGGGGACTACCTGAGGAAGCTCGTCTCATGAGATACGCCAAACGTTGCATCGTGACCGGCGCGGCCGGCTTCATCGGTTCGGCCCTCGTCCGTCTGCTCCTGAAGGAGACGGATGCGACCGTATTGGTCGTCGACAAGCTCACCTATGCGGGCGTGCCCGAGTCGCTGAAGGAGGTCGGCCTCAATCCCGACGACCTGACGTCGTCGAATCCCCGCCTTTCGTTTCTCAAGGCAGACATCTGCGATCTGGAGACGATGGACCGCGCCTTCGCGTCCTTCCAGCCCGACACGATCTTCCATCTCGCGGCGGAATCGCACGTCGATCGTTCGATCGACGGACCGGGCGAGTTCATCCGCACCAATGTCGTCGGCACCGCGACGCTGCTACAGGCCGCGCTGAAGTGGTGGAAGGTCCATCCTGATTTCGTGTTCCAGCACATCTCGACCGACGAGGTGTACGGCACGCTGGGCGAGACGGGCTTCTTCACCGAGAAGACGCCCTATTCGCCGCATTCTCCGTATTCGGCATCCAAGGCGAGCTCCGACCATCTCGTCCGTGCGTGGATGGACACCTATGGGATGCCGGTGAAGATCACGAACTGCTCGAACAACTACGGTCCCTACCATTTCCCGGAGAAGCTGATCCCGCTCGTCATCCTGAACTGTCTGGACGGCAAGCCGCTGCCGGTCTATGGAAAGGGCGCCAACGTCCGCGACTGGCTGTATGTCGAGGACCATGCCCGTGCGCTGCTGCTGGTCAACGAGAAGGGCGTTTCCGGGGCGACCTACAACGTGGGCGGACACAACGAGCGGACGAACCTCGAGGTCGTGAAGACGATCTGTACGATCATGGATGAGCTCTGTCCGGTGTCCGAGAACGCGGCGATCAAGAGCTATCTCGACCTGATTACCTTCGTTCAGGACCGACCGGGCCATGACTTGCGGTACGCGATCGATCCGACGAAGCTGATGACGGAACTCGGCTGGAAGCCGCGGGAGAATTTCGAAACCGGCATCCGCCGGACGGTGCAGTGGTATCTGGACAACGCATGGTGGTGGCGTCCGATCCGCGAAAGGAAATACGCAGGACAGAGATTAGGGGTAGGCAAGTGAAGAAAAACGTCTTTGCAATCATTCTCGCAGGCGGTTCGGGCGAGCGGTTCTGGCCGCTGTCTTCGCCGGAGCGTCCGAAGCAGTTTCTCAAGATTTTCGGCGGGAAGTCGCTGATCCGTCAGGCGATGGAGCGCATCCTTCCGATCATCCCGATCGAGAACGTACTCGTCGTCACCGCCAAGTCCCTGGAGAAGGCAACGGTCAAGGAGTTGCCCGAACTGCCGCGGGAGAACGTGATCCTGGAACCCTGCCGTAAGAACACGGCCCCCGCGATTGCAACGGCGCTGGGTGAGGTGCTGCAGCGCGGCGGACCCGACGCGCTCGCGGCGACCCTGACGGCGGACCAGCTGATGGAGAAGCCAGGGGCTTTCCGTTCGCTGCTGCGCAAGGCCTATGGCATCGCCGCCAAAAAAGACGTCATCGTGACGCTCGGCGTCCAGCCGACCTATCCGGCGACGGGCTTCGGCTACATCAACGCCGAGAAGAAGGTCTTTGTCGAGAAGCCGGACGCCGCGACGGCGGCGCGCTATGTGAAGTCTGGCAAGTATGTCTGGAACGCGGGCATGTTCATCTTCCGTGCAGGCGCCTTGCATGCGCTGTGTGGACAGCTCGCGCCCGAGCTGGTGGCTCTGGCGGACGCCGTGGCCGCCGCGGATTCGGCGAACGCCGTCCTGAAGAAGATCTATCCCACACTGACGTCCGTGGCCTTCGATTACGCCATCATGGAGCGTACGCGGGCGCTCGAGGTCGTTTCGGGCGACTTCGGCTGGGATGACGTCGGAGGTTATGCCGCGCTGGCGGCCCATCTCCCCGTCGACGGAGAGGGCAATGTGCGCCTCGGCAAGACGCGTCAGCTCGACTGTTCAGGCTGCACTTTGCTCGGTGATGGCGTCCGCGTTTCTGCGTTTGGACTCAAGGACATCGTCATTGCCTCTTGCGGCGACGAGGTCCTGGTCATGCCGCGGTCGCGTGCCGCCGACCTCAAGCGTCTCCTTGAGGTTCTGCCGGCCGATTTCGTCCGCATGATCTCCCAGTAACCACGAGATTTCGCTTTCGCTCGTCTCGGGCATCGGCGACGAACTCGCCGTCAACCAGTCCAAGTACATCGTGGACCAGACGCATGCCGCGATTCCGCACCGTGACTGGCTGCTGGAGCCGGGTCGTCTGGAGAAGATCCCGCTCGACATGATCCGCGCCCGTCCGGACGTCCGCGTGGCGGAGCGTCAGCTCGCGGCGCAGGTCGCGTACGTGGGCGTCGCGGAGTCCCGCTGGTATCCGAAGCTCTACATCAACGGACAAGTCGGTCTCGAGGCGACCCGTGCGTCCGAGCTCTTCAAGCGTGATTCGTTCTACGGCTCGATCGGTCCGTCCATCAGCTGGCCGCTCTTCCAGGGCGGTAACGTCTATGCGGACATCAAGGCCGAGGAGGCCAAGATGAACGAGAAGGCGCTCAACTACGAGCTCGTCCTCCAGCGCGCCTACGGCGAGGTCCGCGATGCCTATGCGGCCGACTCGCAGGAATACCACCGTTGCCAGGCCCTCGAGGGGGCGGTCAAGGCCGCACAGGACGCGGTGTCCATCGCCAAGGACCTCTACAAGAACGGCCTTCGCGACTTTACCGCGGTCATCGATGCCCAGCGCTCGCTCTTGACGTTGCAGGAAGCGCTCGTCATATCCCGCGGCCAGATCACCCAGAACGCCATCGCCCTCTATAAGTCCCTCGGCGGCGGCGTGGTGGTCGAGTAACCTTCGCGCTTCTTCAACCGCAGTTGTGGACCCTCAAAAAGTGGTCTAGACCACCTCACCGCAGGGCTTGATCCTGTGCTATAATTCTCGCCATCAATTGCGGCTGAAGAAAATGACAGAGAAGACGATATTTCGCGAACATATCGCCCAAAGTGGTGGGGTCTGTCCCCGGCATTTCTGTGCTATAACTCTGTGCTATAATTCTCGCCATCAATTGCGGCTGAAGAAAATGACAGAGAAGACGATATTTCGCGAACATATCGCCCAAAGTGGTGGGGTCTGTCCCCGGCATTTCCTGTATGGATAAACTATATTCGTCAAAAGGCAAAAACGGGCGGTTGTTAGC
>CALZAJ010000199.1 GCA_945613785.1 uncultured Verrucomicrobiota bacterium
CAGGGGTACGCTTCGCTGGGGGTAAGGGCTTCAGGGTTCTTTTGCGGGGTGTTTGGGTCCGCGGGTGTTTGGGCGTTCGGGTTGGATGGGGAATGATTGAGGGTCTGTCGGAGGGCGCGCCAGTTGGGGAGGCGGGCATCCATGAGGGCTTGGAAACGGGGACCGTGGTCATGGACCTGAAGATGCGAAAGCTCGTGGACAACCACGTACTCCACCTGGTTCCTCGGTTTGCGGACCAATTCCGTATTATAGATGATGACACGCTTCTGCCAATGGCAAGAACCCCAGATAGACTTCAAGGCACGCGTCTTCCAGGTGACACCTGGCTCGCCGAGACGTCCGCACCACTCTCGCATGAGCTCCTCCAACAACGACGTGAGGGACTCTCGCTCCTCCGTGGAAACAGGCGTCCTTTCCACCCGCGGACGCTGCAGGCTCTCCGCGCGCGTCTTGACGACCCAATCCCACTTCGAGAGGAGGAACTCCTCCGCATCCTTCAGGGTCGTCCAGTAAAGCGGGAGCGAGACGGACACAATTCCGTCCGCCCCGATGCGAATGTTGATCCGGCGAATGCGCTTGCGGCGGACGATGACCGGCACGCCCCGCACGACATTCTCGCCGTTATGAATCACTTCTGAGGACGCCCCTTGCCTTCGCGCCAATCGGCGGGATCAATGGGATTCGCGTCCGCCCAGAGTCCACGCTTCTCCTTGCGGGCCGACTCGGCACCAGTCACATAGGCCGGCGTCTGGTCGTCGGGCAAATGCCACGCCATGCCGTTGCGGACCATCGTCAAATTGGCATCCACCATCCCCTTCGGGGTCTTCACATAGACAATGCCCGTGACCTTGTTGTGGGTGGACTTTCCGCGGTACTGGATCTCTACGGACTTATTCAGAAGCAGATCCGAGAGGAAACGCTTGGACGTCTCGCCGTGCGGCTGATCAGACTCCGGCGCGTCAATGCGATCCAACTCGATCTGATAGAGCTGTCCGCCGCCCGGACGAAGTCCGATCGTATCGCCATCCACCACGGAGATCACCTTGCCGACCATCCTCTTGAGCGGCTGGGGCTTCTCCTCCGGCGTCTTCACGAAGCCGGGCTTGCGGCCACGGTCCAGGTTGTAACCAGGGACGACATACTGCGTTCCGCCGCCGCCGTTCAGCGACACGGGACGGAACGACCGGTGGATCTTCACTGCCGCACCGGCATTCAAGAGGCCGAAGGACAGGAGAACGGCTAGCGAGAGGGCCTTCACTCCATCACCCGCTCGACCGTGATCTCAGGATCGATCTCCTGGAGACCGATCTCAATGCCCTGCTTGAGGGTCATCATCGCAAACGGACAGCTCCCGCAGTGGCCGACCAGCTTAAGGTAGACGACCTTGCCCTCGATCTTCACAAGTTCGAGGTCTCCGCCATCGGCCTGGAGTCCGCCACGCATCTCTTCAAGCTTCGCCTTGATCTTCTCTTCCATCTTGCACCTTCCTTTTAACTAAATCCAACGACCCCTTCTCACGCCTGACCCGTCTTCCGCGCGAACCGTCCACGCGAAAGCGCCGCGCCAACGATGAGCAGGACGAGTCCTGGCACGAGAAAAAGCTGATAACGTTCACCGAGCTTCTCGGCCTCCTCATTCTGTTCGCGCGCGGCGACCTGACGGAGGAACCGGCGGTAGATGGCACCCAGCGTCGTCTCGGCCGTACCCGCCGTCGCGAGCTGCACGTAGCGTCCGCCCGAGGCCTTCGCAATCGCCTCCAGCGCCGCGGACTCGAGCTTGACCATGACGGTCTGGCCCTTGTACTGCATGTAGCCCTTGCCGCTCTCGGCGGGAATCGGCGCACCCTTCTTCGGATCGCCAATGCCGACCGTGAAGACTGGCACGCCATGGGCCTTCGCATACTCGGCGTTCTGAAGCGCTTCGCCCTTGAGGTCACCGCCGTCGGAGATGATGATGACGGCGCTGTGGTCATCGCGCCAATCCTTGACGGGTTCTCCCGATTCGGGATCGACGTGCATCTTCTCGATCACACGCAACGATTCGCGGATGGCGCTGCCGAGATCCGTTTCGCCACGCGGAGCCGAATTCTCATCCATCGACTCAAGCGCATTGTGGAGATGCGCACGGTCGTTCGTCAGCGGGAACAGGGCCTTGGCGGTCTTGCGGAAGGCGACGAGCGAGCAGCGATCGTCTTCCAGCGCGTCAATGAGGTCCGCCACATCGGCCTTCGCCCGCTTGAGACGGCTCGGAAACACGTCGCCCGCAAGCATCGAACGCGAGACATCGATCGCGACGACGACGTTGCGGCTCCGGGCGATGCGCTTCTCCATCGTCTTGCCCCACTGGGGACGCGACGCGGCGAAAAGGACGAGGAAGAGCCCCAGTAGAATGCACGTCGTCTGGACGCCCGCAAAGGGAACCTGCGGGACGTTCAGCGTCAGCCGCGTCAGCGCCTTCTCACGTCGGGCCTTCATCAGACTCCAAACGAAACCAGCGACCGGTACGATCGCAACAAATATCAGCAATACTGGATAACCGAACCTCATCTTAATTTATCAATCTCCTCATCACCCAATCAAACTCTCTCTCAGTGGTCATGCTGCCCTTCGCCGTGCCACGGGATGAAGGCCGGGACCTGATCGATGCCGGCGGCGATGCGCTGACGGACGGCCTCGTAGACGAGAATCGTCGCCGCGGCGGACACGTTCAGCGAGTCCGCGAGACCGAGCATCGGGATGCGGACGCGGAGGTCCGCGCCGTCCATCCACTTGGCCGTGAGACCGTACTGTTCGGCGCCCAGCGCAATCGCCACATTGCCCGTCAGCTCCACCTCGAAGTGAAGCTGTTCGGCATGAGGCGTCGCCGCAAGAATCTTGAAGTTGCGCGCCTTGAGCCAGGCCAGCGCCTCGTCGGAGGTCGCCTCGACGATCGGGACGGAGAACATCGTACCCGTGGACGCACGGACGACGTTCGGATTGTGAATGTCGGTCGTACGGTCACAGACGATGACGGCCGCCACCTTCGCCGCATCGGCGCTACGGAGAATCGTGCCGAGGTTGCCCGGCTTCTCGATCGCCTCGGTGACGATCACCAGGGCATTCTCGGGAAGCTTCAGGTCGGAGAGCTTGATCGTGACGTGAGGACCAACCATGAGGAGCCCGTCAGGACGCTCCTTGTAGGCGATCTTCTCGAAACACGTCTTCGAACAGGTATAGACCTCCGCCCCGAGCTTCTCGCACTCGGACACAATGGCCGGCTCGTTCTCATTCTTGAGATAGAAGTCGGGACAGTGAAAGATCGCGCGCGGACGATATCCGTTGTCCAGGGCGCGGCGACATTCACGGTAGCCCTCGACGATCATCTCGCC
>CALZAJ010000200.1 GCA_945613785.1 uncultured Verrucomicrobiota bacterium
GCCGAACAGGGCGGGCGCCCCAATCTGCCGTCCGCACCGTTCTCAGGCCTCCTGCGTCAGTCCATCCTGCGCGAGCGTCTCTGCGACATCCTGACGGACTCCTATCGCGCAATGATCCTGCGCATCCTGGGCTTCAAGGTCCAGGTGATCGAGTTTGTCTCGAGCGAGGCGACGGCGCGCAACATCATGCTCAAGTGCGAGTATGCGGTGAAGCCCGGTCAGCCAGGTCCCGTGAGCGAGTATCTCGAACTCCGTGACTACTGGAAGGTGACGCCTTGGCTCGAGACGCGTCTCGAGAAGTATCTCGGCAAGTATTTCTCCCGCTTCGAATGAATCTCGACCTTCTGAAGGCCCGGGCGGAAATCGTCCGTGGCATACGCCGCTTCTTCGACGAACGCGACTTCCTCGAGGTCGAGACGTCCGTCCGAATCGCCGCACCAGCCCCAGAATGCCACATAGACTGTCCGCCCGTTTCGACGGGTGGCTTTCTCCGCGCATCGCCCGAGCTGCAGATGAAGAAGCTTCTGGCGGCGGGGCTCGAGCGGATCTATCAGATCGGTCCGTGTTTCCGCGATGGCGAGAAGGGTAGCCGTCACAGCCCCGAGTTCACGATGATCGAATGGTATCGTCGCAACGCGACCTATCTCGACATCAAGGCGGATCTCGAGGCGTTGATGGCAACGCTCAACCCAAACCCCCGCCACCCCGCACACCCGAACACCCGCGTGCTGAAGGTGCGCGACGCGTACCTTCAGTATGCGGGCTGGGATCCCTGGACGGACTGGGATCAGGATCGCTTCGACTTCGATATGGCGACCATCGTCGAGCCGAAGCTCAAGGAGCTTGGAGGCGGCATTTTCCTGATGGACTACCCCATCCAGGCCTCCTCCCTCGCCCGAATCTCCTCCGCCCCGAACACCTCTTCTTTTGCGGAGCGCTGGGAGTTCTACTGGGACGGCATGGAGCTTGCCAACTGCTTCACCGAACTCTGCGATGAGGAGGAGCAGCGGCGTCGTTTCGCACAGGCGAAGAAGGAACGTCAGGAGCTGGGCGAATCGGATTATCCGCTTGATGAGGAGTTCTTCCGCTGCTTGCCGCAGATCGGCCGTGCCGCTGGTGTCGCCCTGGGTGTCGACCGACTCGTCATGGTCTTGACGGGCGCTCGCCAGATTTCGGCCGTCCGCGCGCTTGACTGAAGAGTGGGGGACTTGACAAAAGGCGCAAAAAAAATCGCTTCAACGCGACAAAATGCCCGAGAATGTGATACAATATACAAACACTTGACAAAGTGTCATTGGGTGAATTGTATACTGGAGAGATATGGCAAAGGTCAAAAAAGCGCTGGAGAGGGCCGCTCAGAAGGAAACGAAGAAGCAGGCGAAGACCGTGAAGTCTGCGAAGAAGGCGGAGAAGCCAGCAGGTGCGAAGGCCGGCAAGAAGCCCGGTCGCAAGGCGAAGAAGGTTGTCGAGGAAGAGTCCGACGACATGCCCGAGGTTGACGAGGACGAGGAGCTGTCCGCATCTTTTGAGGATGGGGACGTTCCGGTCAAGCCGGCGCGCCGCCGTCGCCGCAAGGCCGATGACGGGGACGACGATCTTCCGCCGGACGAAGATGCCGAGATTGAAGCTGCGACCCTCGATGCCGACAAGCTCGTGGCCGAGGTCGAGCAGGGTGAGAGCGCGCATTCCGAAGAGGAGAGCGACGCCTCCCTGCAGGCGGCGCCGATGCCTAGCTTCGGCGAGGACGACGACTCGGTTGCCGATGTCGAGACGGTGCTTCCGTCGATGGAAGGCATGTCGATTCTTCGCGAGACCGAGTTGAACGATGTCATTAACGATGTCAAGCGCCGCAGCGAGGCGAACGGTGGCTATGTCACCTACGAAGAGCTTAATCAGATTCTTCCGCAGAACATCGTCGACGCCATCCAATCCGATCGTTACCTCAAGATCCTGGAAGCCCTGGGTGTCCAGGTCCTTCGTGAGGAGGACGTGAGGAAGTGGGTCGAGGCGAAGAACCAGAAGGCGGCTGATCCGAAGGCGCGCGCGGCGGAGATGATCGAAGATCCGATCCGCATGTACCTGCACCAGATGGGTCAGGTCCAGCTGCTCTCGCGTGAGGAGGAGGTCACGATCTGCCAGACGATTGAAGATGCCGAGGTCAAGACCCGCGACATGTTCAACCGCTTCCTGTTCGCGCCGCCGATGTACGCCTCCCTCCTCGACAAGCTCGAGGGCCAGGGCGAGCGTTTCGACCGCATCGTCACCGACAAGTTCGATGAAAAGCGCGACAAGTACATGGAGCTCATCCCCGGTTTCCGCAAGGAGATCAAGGACGTCGAGAAGCGTCTGCACGAGGCGAGCGACAAGTACCTTTCGACGATTGCCAAGAAGAACGTCCCGCCGGCGACCCTCCGTGGCGCCGAGAAGACGCTCGCCAACGCGCGTGCCGCGCTGAAGCAATGCTTCGTCGATCTCAGCTTCAAGCAGAAGGTCCTCGAGACCCTCTGTGCCGAGGCGGACGAACGTTATTACCTTCCGTACAGCCATCTCGTTTCCCGCCAGGCGTCCCTCATGACGCAGAAGGCGTCCAAGAAGCGTGATGCGGACCTGACGGCGCTTCGCGAGAAGATGGCGAAGCTCGAGTCCATGTTCGGCATGCCGGCGGAAGAGTTCATGACGACGTTCTCCGAGCTCCGCAAGGTGCTCAAGGACGGTCAGACGGCCCGCACGAAGATGGTCGAGGCGAACCTCCGTCTCGTCATCTCGATCGTGAAGAAATACATGAACCGCGGTCTCTCGTTCCTCGACCTCATCCAGGAAGGCAATACCGGCCTGATGAAGGCGGTCGAGAAGTTCGAGTACAAGCGCGGCTACAAGTTCTCGACCTATGCCACGTGGTGGATTCGCCAGGCGGCGACCCGTGCGATCGCCGACCAGGCGCGTACGATCCGTATCCCCGTGCATATGATCGAGACGATCAACAAGCTCATGCGCGTTCAGAAGAAGCTCATCCAGAAGCTTGGCCGCGAGCCGAGCGAGGCGGAACTTTCCGCCGAGATGAGCATGCCCGCCGAACAGGTCCGGGCGGTGAAGCGCATGGCCCAACAGCCCATTTCGCTGCAGTCCAAGGTCGGCGACAACGACGATGCGCACTACGGCGATTTCATCCCCGACCTCTCCAGCGAGAATCCGTTCGAGGTCACGGAAGGCCACCTCCTCAAGGAGCGCCTGCGTGAGATCCTCGAGACGCTGACCGATCGCGAACGTCAGGTCGTGGACTTCCGTTTCGGCCTGACGGACGGCTATTCGAGAACC
>CALZAJ010000201.1 GCA_945613785.1 uncultured Verrucomicrobiota bacterium
GTCATCAGCGTCTGCTGCTTGAAGGCCTGCTGCTGACGCATCGCCTCGTTCTGCTGACGTTCGGACATCAGTTCCTTCTCCCGCAGCTGCAGCTTCTCACGCAGTGCCTGCGCCTCAGCGCGAAGCTGGGTGACATCCTTGAGACCTTCCATCGCACGGGCCTGCTCGGTCTGCTGCAGACGCAGACGGTCCTTGAGATCGTTAATCTGCTGTTCGCTGGCGAGCGCCTTGCGTTCGCTCAGACGACGCAGCTCGTCAAGCTCCTTGCGAAGCTGGGCCGTACGCGGATCTTCGGGACGGTTGATGAGCGCCCGGCGCGTCATGTCCTCGATGTTCGCGCCTGCCCGCTTGAGCAGCTCGCGGCGACGGTCCTGCAGACGGTCCGCACGCTCCTGATGACGCCGACGGAACTCGTCCAGATCCTTGCGCTCCATCTCCAACAGCACGCCCAGCTCGTTCGCTTCGTTCGTCATGATCGAATAAACCGCCGCCTGGATGTCGGCGATTTCACTCGCCGTCTGCGGCAAACGCCGAATCTCGTTCTCAAGCGCCACGACCTGCTCGCGCAGCTTCGTCTCGCGCGCAGAGGCCTCGCGGGCCTCGAGCACGACCTTCGCCTGTGCGGCGGCCTCGCGTTCGGCGGACGCCTTCAGCGCCGCGTCCATGCGGGCCTGAAGTTCGGCCGTGTGACGACGCGCGGCGTCCAGCTCCTCCGCGGCGTGGCGACGCTCGGTCTCCAGCTGCTCCGCGGCATGCTTGCGCTCGGACTCGAGCAGTCCCTCGAGCTCCTTGACGCGCGACTCGTCCACCACGACCTTCTCAACGATCTTCTCGACGATCTTCTCGACTTCGACCGGAACCTCGACGCGCTTCTCGATGATCTTCTCGACCTCGACCGGCACTTCCTTCTCGACGATCTTCTCGACCTCAATGACCTTCTCAACCTCGACGATCTTCTCGACCGGAACCTCGATGCGGACTTCTTTCTCCACGATCTTCTCGACCGGAACCTCGACAATCTTCTCGATGTACTGCACCTGCGGCACACTCGGAGGCTCCGTCACGACCGCTCGGACCTCCTCAACCGTCGCCGGTTCCTCGGCTGCCGCCGGTTCCTCGGATGCCTTCGGCGGTTCTTCGTCCGCGACTGACACTTCCGCCTTCGGCGGTTCCTCGGGCGGATCGAACGGCGCACGCGTCTCGACCATCGTCGCCGTGCGCGGCAGACGACCGGAGGCAATCAGCGCCTCAGCCGCGGCTCGGTTGAACGGGCCGCGCGGATTGCCATCCCCGAGGTCGATGGAAAAACGCATGTCCAGCATCGGCACGTCCTCGACGCGCCGCCAGACGATGTTGTCCTCGGAAACTTCCTGCCCAGGCTGGATGCGGCCCATGCGCGCCCACTCGACGAGCTTCTCCTCGGACTCAGGACCAAACGTCTCATCCTGCGTGCGCAGATACCATTTCGCCTCGCTCATGCCTTCCTCCTTCCGAAGATCCCGCCTATGCTTCCGAATCCACCGCGCTTGGCCGCCGACAGCTCACGACGCGCCGCCGCCTCCAAGGCCTCCAGCCGCGCACGGTCCGCCCCCTTGAAGATGCCGCCGAGCGACGGAGGCGGCGGTTGCGTACTCACCGCATCCACCACCTCGGCCGCAATCAGCTGCGTGCGGGCGGGCGGTTCGACCTCCACGATCTTCTCGACCTCCACGATCTTCTCGACGACCTTCTCGACTTCGACCGGAACCTCCTTGATCACGACCTTCTCGACGATCTTCTCGACCGGAACCTCGACACGGACCTCTTTTTCGACAATCTTCTCAACGATTTTCTCGACTTCCACGACCTTCTCGACCGGCGGCGGATCCTGATCGACCGCATACTCGTACCGGCTGTAGACGTTGGCACCCAGCGGAATCTGGCCGGCTGCAGCCAGACGAATGACGACCTCACGGTTGAACGGTCCGAAGAACTTGCCGGGCTCGGCCTCGACAATCCACTTCATCTCCAATTCAGGCATCATCTGGGCGGGAAGCCATTCCTTACGATCGCGCGAAACGTAACCCGTCGGCTCAATGCGGCCTTCCCGCGCCCACTGAGCCAAAGTCGCCCGATCGGCAGGACCATAAACGGATCCTTCCGCACTTCTCACATACCAATATTCATTCTCTGCCATGATTTCCCGATATTATAGCAAATTACCGCCCCTTCAAGCTCGCAGTCTTTTCCTTGAGTGCCTGAACCATGGCCTCAGGATCTTCAAGTCCCTGCACGGCCGACTCCATCGGACACCCCGCCGAGAGATCCTGATTCAGAATCTTCGGAACGAGCTTCTCCGCTTCGGCCTCGAGTCCCTTGGCCGCCAGGAAGGCCTTCGCCTCCTCGCTCATCAGGATCGCATGAACCTTTTTCGCGCCACCCGCCACGAGAATCGCCGCAGCGGCACGGCCGATGACCTTGTCCACCACCAGCGCCCCCTTGAGCTTGCCGGATTCCAACAGTCGGAAGAGCGGCTCCAGTCCCTTGCCGGCCTCAATGCCGACGATCACGCCGTTCAAGGCGCTCACCGAGGACTGTCCCTGCTCGACGACGCGCGCACGCATCTCGGCGATCAGGTCTGCCTCACCCATCCGGACGAACGTCACCTGCTTGTCAAAGCCCTTCACGTAAATCGCCGGAAGCGGACGCGACGGGCAGACATGCTCGCACGCGCCACAGCCGATGCAGGCCGCCTGATCAACGCGGGGGAAGCCCTCGACCAGATGAATCGCCTTGACGGGGCACTTCTTCACACAAGCCGTGCACTCGACCTGATCCGTCGTGCGGATGCAAAGGTCCTTTTTCCAGATCGCATGCCCCATGTGGGTGTTGCGCTTCTCCTCCTTCGTGAGCTTGCGCAGGGCGATCGTCGGACACGCCTCGCTGCACGCCGTGCAGGCGACACGGCAGTGTCCGTAGCGAAAGTCCATCTCGGGCTGTCCGAAGGTCGCGAGCTTCATCGACGGCTTCAGACACTTCTCTGGGCAACGCGCGATGCAGAGCCCGCACGCCACACACGTCCGCGTGAAGACCTCACGGACCACCGCGCCCGGCGGCAGCACGGACGCCGGACGTTCCGGCACGCCAGGAAGCGAAATCGGCGCATAGCCACCGTCTGTCGTCTTCTCGACGGCGCTGACGGCCGCCAGCACGCCCACGCCCTGCAGGGCCTCGCGCCGCGTCAGATCGTCGGCTTGTGTGCTCGGGTGGGTTGAGGCGTCCGGTTCCTTGGGCTGGGCGCCCGGGAAACAGGCGCGGCAATGGGCGCATCCGG
>CALZAJ010000202.1 GCA_945613785.1 uncultured Verrucomicrobiota bacterium
AATGCACCCCTATCGAGGTCGCGGTCGCACAACGCAACATAGATAATCACACGCATTAAGATTCTGGTTGGCGTCTTGCGGTGGAACAGGGTGAAGGGGGCGATTGGGGAGTGGTTTGTCTCGCGGATGCTGAAGGGCGGATTGCCAGAGACCGACAAGAAGTTCTTCGGCTGCAGCAACTATCCCCAATGCCGCGGCATGCGCCCGGTGGAGGCGTGACGGAGACGTGACGATGGGACGGCGGATTTTCCTTCCGCCTCTCAGGGGGTTATGATGCGGCGTCGGAAGGAATTTTGACGCGGCAGGAAAATCTGGCGGGCCGTTCGGTGGTTTGGAACACAGAGCGCCCTTCGGGCGGCGAAGGAGAGGGTGACGGGAGGGGGCGCTTCGCGTCGGACGTCAGTTTCCTTCGGCGAGCGGACGGGGTCCCGTGTGGGGCGGAGCGAAACTCCCCGGACCCTCTGCGCTCACCGTTGCCGCGCAACGGCTCTGTGTTTCATGATGGCGGATGTCATTTGTAATTCGTGGAAGCAATCTGGCTCTGTTCCAGAAGTCGCTGAATTTGCTATAATATATCTTTTCAACGAAAGGATAGTGAAGATGCTGACTTGGATGGATAGCCTCAAGGGACGCTCAATGATGCGTCTCGCTTCGTTCACCGACGAGGAGATGCTGAACCTCATCGACCTCGCCGCGCAGCTCAAGGCGCGCCGCGCGGCCGGCGTGCGCGGGGACCTGCTCCATCGCAAGAACATCGCGCTGATCTTCGAGAAGAGCTCGACGCGCACGCGCAACTCGACGCTCATCGCCGTGCGCGACGAGGGCGGCAATGGCGAGTACCTGACGCGTCCCGATATCCACTTCGGCAAGAAGGAGTCCGTCAAGGACACCGCGCGCGTCCTCGGCCGCATCTACGACGGCATCCTCTTCCGCGGCTTCAAGCAGTCCGACTGCGAGGCGCTGGCGAAGTACTCGGGCGTTCCGGTGTGGAACGGGCTCACCGACGACTACCATCCGACGCAGATCTTCGCCGACCTCCTGACGGTTCGCGAGACCTTCGGCTCGCTCGAGGGCGTTACGGTCGCCTACGTGGGCGACGGACGCAACAACGTCGCGAATTCGCTGATGATGGGCTGCGCGAAGTGCAAGGTCAACTACGTCTGTTGCTGCCCGAAGGAACTCGAGCCCGATCCCGCGGTCCTCGCCGAGGCGATGGAGGTCGCGAAGCGCAACGGCATCACGATCAAGGTCTTCAACGACCCGAAGGAAGGCGTGAAGGGCGCGAACGTCCTCTACACCGACGTCTGGGTTTCGATGGGCGAGGAGGCGAAGACGGCCGAGCGCATCAAGATGCTGTGTCCGTACCAGATCAACATGGACCTCATGCGCGCGACCGGCAACATCGACGGCAAGCTCATGTTCCTCCACTGTCTCCCGGCGTTCCACGACTACGAGACCGAGGTCACCAAGGACTGCGGCGCCCTCGAGGTCACCGACGAGGTCTTCGAGTCCAAATACTCCAAGGTCTTCGACGAGTCCGAGAACCGCATGCACACGATCAAGGCTCTCCTCGTCTCCGCCCTCTGTGACCGCAAGGCGATTTAATGCCTGAGGGGGACTGCTCATCGGGTGGGGCCTGTCCCCGTCAACATCTAAAGGAAGATCGCCTCGTCCGCAGCACGATTTCACTGCGCGCACGGCTCTGCGACGAAGCGAAGATGAATTTGAGCGCATGCTAGAAAATGAGACTGCGACCGGATGGTGTCCTTGAGTTTGAGAAAGCGACTGCGGATGGCGGTGAGGCTCTCCTTGCGCTGGCAAAGGGTGGCTCGGACGGATTGGATGCGGCGACGCTTTGGGTGCGTCGACTGACGGTTGAACACGTCCGCAAGCTGGTTGCCACCTCGGAGGATGGTGGAATGCCGTCGCAGGCCGTCTGCATGCGCAGTCGTCCCGACGAATTGGAACGGCTCGCGCTGCTCGCGTCCGTTCCGCCGATGGAAGGCGGCGAGTATTGGTCCGAGGATACGCTGTCGTCGCTTTACGCGTCGCTCGAACGCGCGCTTGCGAAGGAGGTTGAAGCCGACGGCGGCGATCTCTTCGCTCATGTCCAGACATTTGGATCAGGCTGGCGCGACCTCGGTAAGGTATCGCTCCACCTCGCCGAGAACAAGGGCGACAAGAGTGGAGCGCGTCCGTTTGCGTTCCTTGCAACCTTTGTGAACCGTGCGGATGCCGATGGGAAGGTGCGTCACCTGCCGCTTTCTGCCGCGTTGAAGGCCTATGCGAGCCGTCCCGCCGCACTTGGCCGCATTCTCGCACCGCTCGAAGCGGCGGCGAAGGAAGACAGCTTTCTGTCTTCGCTTCTGGAGACACGGCGCATCTTCCAGCCGTGCGCCCTCACCGTCGGCGAGGCCTACAGCTTTTTGAAAGGCATTGCGGGATACGAGGCGGCGGGACTCCTTGTCCGGACAGGACGCCTGTGGGCGAAGAATCCGCCGAAGGCGAAGGTGTCGGTGACGGTCGGCAAGACACCCGGCGGCGGACTCAACGGCCGGTCGCTCTGCGAATTTTCGGTCGGCGTGTCCTTGGACGGCGAAAGGCTGTCTGAGGAGGAGTTGAGGGTGCTCGTCGAATCGCGTGACGGACTCGTGCGCATCCGCGGCGAGTGGGTGATGGCGGATCCAGAGAAGATCCGCGAACTGCTCGCGCATTGGAAGGAGGCGAAACAACTCGTCGGCGAAGGCGTCACGATGGCGCAGGCGCTTCGGCTCCTGGCGGGCGGCGGTCTTGATTCGCTCACGGCAACGTCTGGTGCGAACGACGACGTCGAGGTGCGGGCGAATGGCGAGCTGCGGGAATTCCTGGAAACACTCACGCATCCGCAGGTTGATGCGGGAACGGATTGGCCAAACAGACTCGGTGTCATTCTGCGTCCCTACCAGAAGGCCGGTGTCGACTATCTTCGTCGTACGCTCGCGGCGGGAATCGGTGCCTGTCTCGCTGACGATATGGGCCTTGGCAAGACCTTGCAGGTGCTGACGCTCGTCGACCTCTGGAAGCAGCAGGGCGATCTCAAGACGAATCCCGTGTTGATTGTGATGCCGGCCTCGCTGCTCGCGAATTGGCGCACCGAGGCGGCGAAGTTCACGCCCGATCTCAAGGTGGGCGCGATTCATCCGAGCGATACGTCATGGCGGGAGTCTTCCGCCTCGAAGACACCGACTGAATCTTCACTCCAGAACTACGTGTCGCGCTATGATCTGGTGCTGACGACCTACGGACAGTTTAC
>CALZAJ010000203.1 GCA_945613785.1 uncultured Verrucomicrobiota bacterium
GGGCGCGCAGGCGGCGTGCAAGCTCACGTGGCCGAAGGGGAGTCCGCTCCTGTTCGACAAGTTCTGCCAGCGCTTTTCGACGGGCGACATCACGGGCATCTACAAGCAGGAGCTCGCGCGCACCTACGAGCGCAACATGGGCGGCTTCCGCGACCGTTACTACCGCTTCCTGAAGACGAAGGATCCGACCTTCAACCTCGGCGATCTCGAATCGGACGAGATGTTCCGCACCCGTCTCTCCCAGCCGCTCTTTGACGCCAACAACGACGCGTGGCAGATGATCTGGACGGACAAGGAGCATCCGAACCCGACTTTGCGCAAGCAGACGCCGACGGTGCAGAAGGTCATCCACAAGATGCTCGGACGCATGCTCTACCTCTCGCATCAGGTCGGCCTCCTGCGCCGCGACTACCTGGTCGGACGTTTCGCCGGCAAGGAGCCGCCGGAACCGCCGAAGAAGAAGGCGGCCGAATCCCCACTCCAGAAGGCGCCTGATGCAGACTTTGACGAAGACGCCATCCAGCTTGACGACAAGGAGTTCTGAAAATGAATACGATTGCACTGACCCTTGCCTCCGCTTTTAGCCTCTGGTGGGTCGATCCCTACGGGAACGATCCCTACCTGCCCGACGCCGAGCCGTCAGGCGGCGTCATCACGAACGTCCTCGGCTGCGCGGCCGCGAAGGGCGAGTTCGAGTCGATCTCGTTCTCCGTCTGCCCCTCGCGCGACCTTAAGAAAGTGGACTTCGTTCCGTCCGACCTGACGGGTCCGGGCGGCGCGAAGATCCCCGCCTCCGCGTCGGACTTTGCCCTCGTCAAGTGCTGGTACCGTGCGCAGGGCCGCTGGGAGACGAGCTGGTGCGGCCACACCGGCAAGCCCACGCTCATCAACGACCTCATCCTGCACGACAACGATCTCGTCCGCGTCGTCGAGGCCGAGGACTATTCGGACCGGACGATTCTCCTCCGTTTCAGCTATGCAGACGGTCCGGTCTGGGTCGACATGAAGAAGCACGGCGCGGGCAAGGACCACTTCCGTCATGAGATTTTCCCCGTGAAGGATGCGAAGAAGTTCGTGCCGTTTGACCTGAAGAAGGGCCGCTACCAGCAGTACTGGTTCACGTGGAAGGTGCCGGAGGATGCGAAGCCGGGTCTCTATCGTGGCACCCTGGCGGTGAAGGAGGACGGCAAGGACATCGACTCGATTAAGGTCGAGCTGGAGGTCTATCCGTTTGCGCTTCCGACGCCGCGTACGCACTACGACGCCTCGAAGCGCTTCACCGTCAGCTGGATGGGCACGCCGTCCATCGCCGGCGAACTCAAGTACTGCAAGGACCTCAAGATCGCCGAGCAGAAGGTGTTCAACATCTACAAGTCGCTCGCCGACCACAATGCGGACGAGCCGAGCGGACCCGGCGCGTTCGGCGAATGCTCGTCGGACGACCTCGCCGTCCGCTCGCTCATCCTGATGCGCCAGGCGGGGATGGACTGCGACATGCTCATCAACGACAACTCCGGCGACTTCTGGTGGGCGGCCAATCCCGAGGCGCCGTTCATCTCGCCCGAGCAGGATCCGGAGCTCTACAAGAAGGTCCTCGAGAAGTACCGCAAGCACCTCGACGTGCAGGCGGCGGTCTATGACAAGTACCTCGGCCACCGCAACAACTACTTCTGCGGTCCCGACGAATGCGGCAGCTACATGCACCGCCGCCTCTACGGGTTCTTCACTGACATTCACCGCATGGGCATGGACACGTGGGGCGACTCCGGCGTCGCCGAGGACGTCTCCTGGAGCCTCGGCCTGGACGACGATCCGGCCGCCGCCCGCCATACCGTGGCATGGAAGTGGCACAACGCCTCGACGAAGATCGTCACCTATGCCGCGACGTTCTCGGGACCCATGTGCCCGGACATCTGGCGCCGCACGAAGGGCCTTCGGTTCTACTATGCTGACTTCGACGGCCTGCACGAGTACGTCCTCTACTACAACCGCTGGAACCACTGGAACGACTTCAAGTGGCGCGGCAACTACACGCAGATGCAGATCGTCTATCCCGTCTACGACGGCATAATCGAGACGCTCGCGTGGCAGGGCCTGCGCGAGGGCCTGGACGACATCCGCTACCTCTCGCTCCTGCGCCTGAGGGCGCTCGCGGCGATGAAGTCGTCCGATCCGAAGGTGAAGGCGCTCGGACGCCGCAACTTCGTGTGGATGGACCTGCAGGATCCCGAGCGGATCATCGACCTGCACGCGTTCCGCCGCGAAGTGGCGCGCCGCGCGGCCGAACTCGTCAAGGTCGTCGGCGAAGAGCCGAAGTGGATGCCGCTCAAGCCCGCTCCGGAACTCCCGGCGTGCACGGTCGGACAGGGCGTTGAGGTCAGTGCCGCGAACGCGAGGGATTTCGCGAAGAAGGACCGCTACGATCTCGCCATCCCGATGTGGGCGAAGATCGCGGCGAATTCGTCCCTGCCCGTTGAAAAACGTGTCGAGGCCGCGTCGGAGAAGGCGGTTCTCGAGGCGGAGATCCTCCGCCGCGACGATGCGGTCAAGACGATTGACGCGGCGCTCGAGTGGGACGGCGTCATCGGCGCGATGCGCGGCAAGCTCTTCCTGCTCCGCTCGCGGATCATGCTGACGGATCGCGTCTTCGAGGAGGAGTACACGCTGAAGCAGCTCAACGACGCGGCGGCGGTCCTCACCAAGGCGCTGGCTCTTCCGGGCACCTCGCAGAAGGA
Source organism: uncultured Verrucomicrobiota bacterium (assembly GCA_945613785.1). Taxonomy (GTDB): domain Bacteria; phylum Verrucomicrobiota; class Kiritimatiellia; order RFP12; family UBA1067; genus UBA1067. Next base: position 2,736 of record CALZAJ010000203.1, read on the forward strand.
ACGCTTCGAGTCGATCATGAAGCTCGTAAACGCCTATCTCGCGGGCGGACAGTTCCAGGCGGCCATAGACTTCGTCGAGGCGCGCTTCAAGGACACGAAACTCCAGGATCAGGACCGTTGCTCCCTCTATCACAAGGAGGCGAAGGCCTATTCGTCGCTGGAGAAGTGGGACGAGGCGGCGAAGATGTACCGCATTGCGCGGCAGTATGACGGCGCGCAGCACGCCTGCGACACCCACGAGATCCTTGATGCCGAGGGCTGGGTCGCCGAACAGCGGCAGGACTGGAAGACCGCCCAGCGCTGCTATGGCGATCAGGTCAACCGGTTCGGCGCGGAGGACGAAGACCTCAAGAAGGCCTGCATCAACAAGCTGAATCGCGTGACGAAGAAGCTGAACGAGTCCGAAAAGGGCAAGCCCGTCGACATGGACGACGCCATGAACGGCGAAAGCTTAATTGACCTCGACGAGTGATGCGGACTCTGCTGGTCGGATATCGGGCGGCGGACCTCACGCCAGAGCTCCTCGAAGGGGACG
>CALZAJ010000204.1 GCA_945613785.1 uncultured Verrucomicrobiota bacterium
CGCCCGTCAAGGGAAAGGCGCACAGGGCGCAACACCGCGAGTTCTGCGGCGGGTGCGACCAGCGTCATCGTCCGCAGCCGTTCCGACGGGTGTTTCTTCTGGAATGTCCGCGCCTCGGGTCCGAACGACTTGAAGTACGCATGCGGATTGGCGATCCACTCGCCAACTTGTTCGGCGTAGCCATCCCCTGCACATTCAAACGACACAATCGGACAATAATTCACCTTCTGCGCGACCTCTTTAGTTTGCGGAGGATGCCACCTTTAACGCCGCCTTCCCTTTTGGCGTAAGCCGGTACTTTTGCAGTCGGCTGTTCGGCTTGTCCGGAATCGTATATTCGATCAACCCCTGATTCATAGCGGGCAAGAGGAATCGCGAGTAAAGGTCGGTTCGATTTCGCAACCCGAGAAGGGTCAGAAGGTCGGAACTCCCCCTCTCGACGTCAAGCGACATCAACACCCGCATCAGCCCTCGCTCAACCGTTCCGCCCCTGGTGCGCCTCTGACTGTTAGGGGCATTGACTGTTGGGGGCCGACTGTTGGGGGTTGACTGTTGGGGATGCTTACTGTTAGGGGCTGGTGCTTCCGTCTCTGTTTTGACGATTCGCGAGACACGCCAAATGCCGCCGTGATCAGGGCCTTGGCGGATGATGAAGCCGGATTCCTTCAAATTCTTTAGAGAATCGCGGATTTTCCGTTCACTCGCATTCAGTTCGACGGCGAGGAGTTTGCGGGAAACCAGCGGATTCCGGCGAATCGTCTGAAGAAGCTTTTGCGTAAACGAATCTGGATCAATCTGGATCAAATCTGGATCACCGCGATCCAGATCCTGATCTAGATTCTCCACCTTGTCGCCAATCTTCGGACGCTTGAAGGTCGTGACAACCGAACCTCCGCACTTCTTCGTCCGAGGCATGGGCAGCCCACAGCGTTCGCACTCTCCTGCGATGACACCGATTCCGCGCCCCCACGTCTCGATCATCTTGCAGAGGTACATCACGCGGGCGATGCGCGGATTGCGCGGACGCGAATCGCGCACCGGCGGATCGTAAAGTCGGTCAAGGGGGAGCGTCGTCGGGAACGCACCCGGACTCTTGATCTCCACCCGATCCGAGTAGACGGCGAGGTACACCGTGCGCGTATCGTCGTAGTCACGATGAGCAAAGGCGTTGACGAGCGTCTCGCGCAGGGCGGCCGCCGGAACTTCCAGCTCTTCGTCGCGCTCGATCTTGCCGGTTATCTTCGCCGAGACGTTCAGGTGCTTGAAGCAGAACGCCATCGCCTCGTCCATCAGCTTGAAGACATTGCCGGTGACGTGACGGTTGTCGAGGAACTCACGGTCGGTCGTTCCCCGGAACCAGCCCATTTTGATTTCGAGCTGCGGATACCAGATCGACTTGTCGTTGCCGAAGAGAACCGCCGCGCCATTCAGGAGAACACCGCCCTCGCGGAGCTTGAAGTGATCGAGCAAACCGACCGCATCCTCCGTGTTGACGGAACTGTCGAGCCGCCCCATCTGCACGGCCTTCCGCGCCGTCCTGCACACCTCTTCCAAATCGATGTCTTCAAGCTTCAGCTTGGGGTTCGGCATCGCCTCCCACGGGCTTTCAAAGCCGCGCCGCTCCTCCAGCATCCGATTGTATTCCTCGCGCTTCATCACCGTTGTCGAGGACTGAACGCGCTTGTACGGGCGACCGTCGTAAACATACGGACGCTCGTTGCCGCGCCCGACGGTGCAGACAATGGCCTGATGCGTCTCGTCGATCTCAACCCATTCCGTCTCGACATCCGCAGACGGCTCGAACTTCTCGAACGCCTCGAAGAGTTCGCGCTTTGTCTTGTCCGAAATCAACTGCCCCGTCAGACGCCCCTTCCGCGAAACGCCGAACACAACCGTGCCGCCGTCGCGATTCAGGAACGCGCACAGCGTCTCACAGGCATCGCCGCGCTGGCCGGTCGTTTCCTTCCACTCCAGCATCTCGCCCTCGCCCTTGGCGACGAGTTTCTCAAGCTCGGCAGATGTCATTTCAATTCATCTCCCCAGCATACCCCGCCGCTAAGCATGTACACACAGTTGTTCATCGGCGTATATTTTACCAAATCTATCTTTCGCAGGGTTGGCAATTAGGCATTCCGTATTATATACTGCAACCAGAATTAACAACCCTACAAAGGAGACCGACAATGGAGATCACATTGGCTAAAGTCCCTCTCCCTTGCAGTGCTGCTCAATTGGAGAATGCCATACTAAAGGCTGCCCAAAATGGACATTGGCACGACGCAGAGGTGAAGGTTCTCGGCGATCAGCTTGTGATAACCCACGAGGACGAAAACGCCTGACAAGGCTGACAAAGACGGAAACGCGGCAGACCAGTACGGTCGCCGCGTTTCTGCTTGACGCTCCCAGTGTCGCAACTCACGGGATAGGGATGAAAATAGGGAAGGCGACATTCTCCACAGCCACGGGCTGCGCGGCAGGCGATTCCTCCTGCTGAACCTCCTGCGGGAAGCCAGGGAGCCCGATGAAGATGAACGCGGCGACGATTGCGAGATTTCTGATGATCTTGTTCATGGGCTTGTTCCTTTCGTAAGAGGTGATTTGCTTTACACCCCGTTTACGAATAAGGATGCGAAAGGTTACAGGAAATCTTCAAAAAATTCGTAATTGCTGAAAACGGAAGTAAAACGATCCGTTTTACACCCAAAACTCGTCCTGCACAAAGGTCAGCTTGCGCCCTTTTGCGCCAGATTGCGGCACAGGGGCGACAGGTGCGCGATGAACGGTCGGGGCGACCGTCGGCGCGGCCTCTGGCTCCGCCGCAACACAGGGCGGTTCTGGCGCGTCCTGCGGTTTGTTCGCCCACTCGCGGCGGTTCAGCCGTTTGCGAAGGGTCTGCCAGCCCGGAAGCCGCTCGTCCATGAGGGCGTAGAACTTCGGGCCGTGGTTGTGGACGGCGAAATGCGTGTATTCATGGACAACGACGTATTCGACCAGGTCACGGGGCGCACGGGCGAGTTCGGCGTTGTAGGTGATGTAGCGGTCGCGCCAGTGACAGCAGCCCCAGAGCGACCTCACCTTGCGAACCTTCCACGAGACCCCTTCCTCGCCCACACGAGCCGCCCACGTTGCGTTCAGTTCGCCAAGGAGCGTCCGCAGGGCTTCCAGCTCGGCTTCCGTCACTGGGGTGCGTATGGCGGCAGGACGAGCCAGCACCTCGGCGCGGGTCTTCTGCACCCACCGCCACTTCTCGCG
>CALZAJ010000205.1 GCA_945613785.1 uncultured Verrucomicrobiota bacterium
ACGACGTTGGTCGAGGCGATCGCCTTCACCAGCGCGTCGTTGAACGGGGGCTTGAGCATGTCGATCACGCTCTGCGCGTACTTCGAGGAGAGGACGTCCCTCATCTTCTCGGTATGCTTGACACAGGCGGCCTCGGTCACATCGACCATCGCCTGCGCCTCATCCGCGAACTTGAGCGCCAAGCCCTTCGTCTTCTCGAAGGACTCGCGCGCCTGCCGAGCACCGCGGGAAATGGAATTCGCGACCTTCGCGTCCGCCGCGGCGCCACGCGAGTGGATCACCCAGACGAGCAGGCCGGCGACAGCCAGGATGACGGCAATGACAATGCCGACGAACATGAGCACCTTGCCGCCGACGTTGCCCTCGTCGGCCGGCTGGACCGCAGGCGCGTCCTCGCCGCCGTTCGCGGACACGATCGTGCGGTGACGCGCCACGGGCTTTATCTTCAGACGCCTGGTGCCCGAGGTCGTCGGAGTCTCCTGGACCTCGTCAGAATCCATATCCGAACCCCCTTCGTCCGGCAGCGAGGGCTCTGTCACCGTCGCCTTGCGCTTGGTACTGAGCTTGAGCTTCTTCGGGCCTCCCGCGACCGTCGCCATGCGGGCAGAAGACCCCGGGACGGACGGCACGTGCGTGGTGTTGAGTCCCGTCGTCATCACCTTCTTGAAATCGGCCAGCAGCGCCTCGAAGGTCGGATAACGGTCCTTCGGATCAAGCGCCAGCATCTTCATCACAAGGTAGTCGACCTGCGGAGAGAGCCCGGGACGGACCTCGCTCGGCTTCTTGGCCGGACCCTCAAAGCGCTTGCGGACGACCGCCGTCGCATCGGCACCCTCGAACGGAGCCACGCCGCAGAGCGCATGGTAGATCGTGCCGCCAAGGGAGTACATGTCAGCGCGATAGTCGACCGGCTCCTTCTTCACCTTCTCGGGAGCGATGTAGTAAGGCGTACCCCAGATCTCATTCGTGTCCTTCTGCATCGCCGCAAGACCAAAGTCGACGAGCTTCGCATTGCCGTTCGCATCCAGCAGCACGTTCTCCGGCTTCACGTCGCCGTGCACCAGACCCTGGTCCGCCGCGCAACGAAGCGCCTGGGCGACCTGCTCGCAGATCTTCATCACACGCGGCACATCGGAATTCGCGCCCGTGTTCTGCATGATCTGAAAGAGGGAGCCTCCCGTCACGAGCTCCATCGCGATATAGGGCATCCCGTCGTAGATGTTGTAGGAGTAGATCTGCGCGATGTTCGGATGAATGAGACGCGCACAGGCCTGCGCCTCCTTCTTGAACTTCTCCACGAACTCGGGATCGCTGCCGTATTCCTTGAGCATCACCTTGACGGCCACCGGACGGTCGAGCATCTTGTCACGGCCCATGTATACGCCGCCCATGCCGCCCCGACCCAGCTCGCGCTCAAGCAGGAAATTGCCAGTCTCGCCGAACGTGCTCGGCGTCGCAATCAGCTGTTCTTCGCTCATCGTATGATCCTCCATCCGTTAAAAGGCCAAAACACGATGCTGCCGACACCCCGAAGGTTCGCCCCGGGAACGGAACCCCAATAGCGGCTGTCGTAGCTGTTGTTGAAATTGTCGCCGCAGGCGAAGTACTCGTCGGGTCCCATCGTCACTTCCGTCGGGAGCTCCGGACGATCCGTCACCGGATGCTCAAGCACGTACGTCTCACCCGGCGTCGCCTTCATGCGCTTGATGTAATGCGTCCCCTGCGGGAGCCCCTCGATGCCCGTCGTGCCGAAGATCATCACGTCCCCCGCCTTCGGCTTGCGGAAATTCCAGGTCATGCGGTTGACGAAGATGAAGTCGCCCGACACGTCGTAGCCCGACCAGAGCTTCTGGCCCGCGCTGACAACGACATTCTCCCACCGACCCTGCGCGCCCTGCGCCAGCACCTGGCCGTCATGCACCACCAACCGGCGGCCCGCATACTTCGGCCCGAGATCGAGCTTCGAAAGGACATCGTGCGGCAGCGAAACCGTCACCTTCGGGTTGGACGCCACGCCCATCACATAACGGCCGTTGTTCGTGTCGACCGCAAACAGCGTGCCGGACGACGAGGCGATGAACTCCTTGTAGTCACGCCCCGTGGCCAGCCAGTTCAGTCGATTGAGCAGGCCCTTCTGCCAGGACCCGACCTCGGCGCACGCCACCGTGTGGTTGCCCCAGAGCGTCGCCTGCATCGAGCCGGTCGGAATGTTGAACGGCTCGAAGAAATAAGCACGAAAGGCCATCGCGACGGAAAACGCGACGACCAACGTGTCCAGCCACTCACGGCCGTAGTCCTGGAAGGTCTTTGCCATCAGCCGCGATAGTTCGGCGCTTCCTTGGTGATGGTGATGTCGTGCGGACGGGCCTCACGGAGACCGTTCGCGGTGACGCGGTAGAACTTGCCCTTCTCCTGGAGCTGGGCGATCGTACGCGCGCCGCAGTAACCGAGGGACGCCTTGAGGCCGCCGCAGAACTGCGTCATGATGGACTTCACATGACCCGAGTAGGGAACCATGCCCTCGATGCCCTGCGGCACGAGATCGTCCTCGTTCTCGTTGTCCTGGAAGTAACGCGCACGCGAACCCTTGCCGTTCTTGAGCGCCGCCATCGAGCCCATGCCGCGATAGACGACGTACTGACGACCGTTGGAGTAGATCTTCTCGCCCGGAGACTCTTCCGTGCCCGCGAGAACCGAGCCGAGCATCACGCTGTCAGCACCCGCCGCCAGTGCCTTCGGCACGTCGCCCGAAAGCTTGATGCCACCGTCGGCGATGACGGCAACGCCCGAGCCACGGAGCGCCTTCGCCGCGCTGTAGACAGCCGTGAGCTGCGGAATGCCAACGCCGCAGACGACGCGCGTCGTGCAGATCGAGCCCGGACCGATGCCGACCTTGACCGCGTGCGCACCGCACTTCGCCAGCGCCACAGCGGCTTCACCCGTCGCGATATTGCCAGCAATCACGTCGACCTTCGGGAAATGCTTGACGATGTATTTCGTCATCTCCATGATGCCCTTCGAGTGACCGTGGGCGGAGTCGACCACGACCACGTCGACACCAGCCGCCGCCAGCTTCTCCATACGGGAGAGATCGCCCTTGCCGCCCGAGACGGACGCCGCGACGCGCAGACGGAACTTGTCGTCGCAGTTGTAGGTCGGATTCTGGTTCTCCACCAGACGCTGCACGTCGGTGAAACTGTAGAGACCCACGACCTTGCCGGACTTGTCGATCAGCGGGAGCTTGCCGATC
>CALZAJ010000206.1 GCA_945613785.1 uncultured Verrucomicrobiota bacterium
TCGCCACGTATTCGGCCGCACGGTCGCTGGCGAGGAGGTTGCCGAGCGTGACCGCGCGCTTCGACAGCCAGACCGCAGATTCGGCGACCAGGGCCGAATCGATCAGCGGTGCCGAGGCAGCCGATTCCGACGGTTCAGACAACACGCCCGCCATCGTAAAGAGGTCCTCCGTCTGTTCGCTACGCCGTCTCATCGTCTTCACCTCCGGGCCTCGATTCGGCTTTCCCGTCACAGCAAACCATTATCACGTAGATTTTACAACATCGCTCGTACGAGCGCTTGCTCACCCATGCATCATGCCGATTGCCTGCTCGCGGTCAACCGACATGTAAAATCCTTTGCCGAAATCTTTGTATGGGCGCCCCTTTGAGACATCTAGGCGAACAAATGCGCAGGCTGACCCATGGTACAGAATGTCAGGAACAGCGACTGACATACGCGTCAATCTCCTTTACCATCTCGGATTCGGGAAGCGCATCAAACACATCAGGGCACGTTCGTATGTAGCGCAAGACGTGATGCGCATCGTCAAACGAGAGAAACTCACGCGGCGTCATGTGATAAGCCCGTGCATATGCCCCCGACGCAACATGCATCAAATAAATTGTGTTCTTCTCGCGCAAATCATTCATCGGTACATATTATTATACCAAAATCAGCCGTTAGAGTTCCAGACCGACCTTGAAGGCCGGCGCAAGCGGGGACGCGAGCGGACGATAGACATGCGCGACGGGATCGTAGGAGATCGGACCGATCTTCTCCGCATCGGGCTGTCCGTCCGTGAGCGCCGACTCGTCGCAGGCGACATTAACGACCTTACCGATCACGAGACACGTATCCGGATCCATCGAGACGAGTTCGCACTCGAAGACGAGCGGCAGCTCATCAATCGTCGGCGCGTCGACATGCGGCGCCTTCGTCATATGGAAGCCGCTCCTCGCCACCTTGTCCGCGACCTTGTTCCCGGAGACGCAGCCAAGATAGTCGCACGCCTTCACCTGCGCGGCCGTGCCGACCGAGACCGTGTAGGCCTTGCGCTTCTCGAGGTTCGCCCACGTCTTGTGCGTATTGTCATGCAGATCGCGAGCGTCTCTTCTCCGCCCGTCCCGCCCCACGCGGCGTTCATCACGTTCGGCGTGCCGTCCTCATTGTAGGTCGCGATCATCAGTACGGGCATCGGATAAAGCCACGTCTTAACGCCAAAGTCTTTTTTCATTTGCCACATTCTCCTCTTTGTATGAACACACTCTTCTTTCTACGCTCTCCAATTCCACACACCTCAGCCCACATCGCGCCGGACGAACCGTCACCAGCGCTCGGAGTGGACCCTGGCAGATCTTCGCAACGCACGACCGAGTCGAGCGTGCGAAAGCCCGCAGAGTCGCAGACGATGCGCTTAGACGGCACGCCGGCGGCAACGAGTTCCAGTGCGAAGGCGATCCGCGCAAGGATCCCGCTCCTACGCGGCGAACCTGCGTCCAGCTCGGCGATTTGAGCCCCGGAATCAACTGTCATGCGTTTCCTCGCCACATCCATTCACCTTCCGTTCTTCTGCAAGATGACCTTCTTTTGATTCGCTCCGACGCCCCCACCCAAGTATACAAATACTTGGGCAGGGTCACACCCCTGAGTCAACGACGACAAAACGATGTCCGTCCTCGCGATTGCCGAGGAGCCGGAGATTCTCTTCCGTGCCTTTCGCGTTGTTGAAATAGTCCTGAGATCCGCCAAGGACCTGACGGACGAGCTCCTTGGCGATGGGGTTCGTTGGTTCGCAAAGCGCATAGGTCGATTCGGTACCCGCATCGCCACGACTCTCGAGCAGTCCCGCCAGACGCAGATAGCGAAGATGGTGTCCGAGACTCTTGACGATGACACCCGAGGCCTTCTCGAGATCACGTTTCGTCGCCGGTCCGAGGGCGAGGCGACGGATCATGGCCAGGCGATTGAAATGCGTGAAGGCCTTGAGCACGACCATCATCCTGCCGATCCAGTCGCATTCTAGATTCGGACTGTTGAAAAGGTCGATGAACGCATGCTGCAAGGAGGTTGCCTCAGGCAGCGACCGATCGGCCGTCAGATTGTAAAATACGCTGAATCGCTCCCGCCTGACGCCGAGAAGTCCCCGGGCCTGCAGCGCACGGAGTCCATTCGTGGCGTGCGGCTGGGGGATCTCCAGACAGCGCGCGATCTGAGACACGTTCATTTCATCAGGATGCTCAATCACCGTCTTGAACAGTCGGAGCCGCTCCTCGTTCATCAGAACGCGGCAGGTTCTCCACAAGGTCGGAGCCAATGCTTTCGGTCTTCTCATCTTCACCTCGGCAACAATCATACCATATCTCGCCCACCCTGCTCAAGTATTTGTATACTCAGGATGATCCCCAGTTTCCAGTCTCACGCTTCTGCTGGCGGATTCCCATTGGTCCGCCGCGGAGCGACGCCCCCCTTCCTTGCCGTTGCGGAGCGGGACCCATCCTTGCCATCCCGAACAATCTGAACAATCAAACCACAAATTATGATATAATATTTGCTCAATTTTAGGAGAAACTATGCATCCGTATCGCACTCATACCTGTAACGAGCTCCGCGCGGCTGACGCGGGCAAGACCGTCAAACTTTCCGGCTGGATGTATCGCCTGCGCGATCATGGCGGCATCCTGTTCGTCGACCTCCGCGACCATTATGGCCTGACGCAGGTCGTCGTGCATCCGAGCCGCAGCTTCTTCGGCCTCGTCGAAAAGGCGCATCTCGAGTCCGTGATCACCGTGACGGGCGAGGTGAAGCTCCGTGAGGCGAACACGATCAATCCCGACCTTCCGACAGGCGAGATCGAGATCGAGGCGAACGAGCTCGTGATGGAGTCCGCCTCGGAGGTGACGCCCCTCTACATTCCGGATGAGAAGGCCGACGAGTCGGAGGACGTGCGTCTCCAGTACCGCTTCCTCGATCTCCGCCGCGAGAAGCTGCACCAGAACATCGTCCTCCGGTCGCAGGTCATCAAGTTCCTGCGCGAGCAGATGTGGGAGAAAGGCTTCAACGAGTTCCAGACGCCGATCCTCACGGCCTCGTCGCCGGAAGGCGCGCGCGACTACCTCGTGCCGAGCCGCATCCACCGCGGCATGTTCTACGCCCTGCCGCAGGCGCCGCAGATGTTCAAGCAGCTCCTGATGGTCTCGGGCTTCGACAAGTACTTCCAGATCGCGCCGTGCTTCCGTGACGAGGCC